>NZ_JAZDUE010000006.1:0-277708 GCF_036350515.1 Gordonia prachuapensis
GCAACGATTTCAACACTATCATGCAGGCACAGGCAGTGGTGTTGGACTGGTGCTACGGCTTCTACAATCACCAACGCCGCCACAGCGCGATCGGGATGGTGAGCCCGGTCGACTACGAGAACGCCGCGCGCACCGAACCCAAAGCCGCATAGAGGAGTCCTCCACGATTCCGGGGGAACCACACAGTGCCCCGTGCGGTGGTGGACTTCGGATCGGCCTGAGCCACGCGTTGTGATCGACGAGTCGTGATGGGTGTTAGGCGATTTGGCGTGCTGCGTCGACCAGTTCTGCGGTCTGGCGTTTGGCGGCGATGACCTTGCGCAGTTCCGCCATGCTGATGTCGGACAGGTAGCGGCGGGTGACCTGCCATTCGTCATGGGCCTCGATCACGACGGCGGTCGCCAACCCAGAACCGCCGGCGGATCGGGGAAGATGTCCACGACATCAGCGCGGCGTTTGATCTCCTTGTTCAGCCGTTCGATCGGGTTGTTCGACCAGGTCTTCTGCCATTGTGATTTCGGGAATGCGGTGAACGCAAGCACGTCCGGGCTTGGCCTCGGCCATCATCGTGCCACCTTCGGGAACGACGCCTCGAGGGTTTCGGCGACCTGGTCCCACTGCGCGGCAACCTCTGCCGGTTCGGTATGAGCGAAGATGGCTTTGAGCGCCGCGGTTACCACCGGTGCCTGCTTCGCTGACACCGCGCCGTGCAGGTTGCGCATGAAATGCACTCGGCGACGCTGCCACGAGAAGTTCGTGAACTGCTGGGCCACAGCCGCTTTCAACCCAGCGTGGGCATCCGAGACGACCTGATGCGCTCCCGACAGCCCTCGCGCCTTCAGCGAGGCGAGGAACTCGCGCCAGAACTCGAAGGACTCGCTGTCGCTGACCGCGGTGCCCAGTACCTCGCCGGTGCCTTCGATCGACACTCCGGTCGCCACGACCAAAGCTTGAGACACCGCATGGGCGCCGACCCGAACCTTGAAGAAAGCGGCATCAGCGAACACGTAGGGGAACTCGGTGTGGGTCAGGGAGCGTTCACCGAACGCGGTCACGGTCCTTGTCGAGGCCGGCGCAGATACGCGAGACCTCGGACTTGGCGATGCCCGAGGCGACGCCGAGGGCGTTGACCAGATCATCGACGCTACGGGTGTACACGCCGTGGGCGTAGGCTTCCATCACCACCACGAGCAGGACTTTGTTTATGCTTCGGCGTCGTTCAAGCAGGCTCGGGAGAATGACCCAGCTCGCAGCTTGCCTATCTTGACCTCGACATAACGGTTCGCGCCGATCTTCTCGGTCGCCTCGGCCTCGATCAGTGCTTGTAACCCCGCTCTGAGCAACTCGGCGAACACCGCTCCAGAAGCGGCGGAGGTGAGTGCATCCAGCTGAGCGCGCAAGGGAGAATGGTCGTGGGTCATCGCGTTGTGTGTCTTAATGTTAAGTCACTTGGTAGGTAACTCACTGACCACTACGCGATGGCCCGCCGCGACCGGGCACCGACCCGCTCAGTGCCAGGTCACCTCAGCCCCGAAATCCCACCATCCGAGGGGACTCACCTTAGCGCCGAACTGCACTTCACAGACTTTGCGGATCGGCACGAAGTTGTGCGGGAGTAGGCATGTCGTCGACTCGCGCCGGACGGTGTGCTGCACCCATGAGGTCGAGACGACGGCCGAACGCTCGCCGCTGGCGTTCACCGATCTCGAGATCGGATCCGAGTAGTCCGGTCCGGCGAACAGCTTCACGCATCTTGACGAATGGACGCGCGAGCTTGATCCAGTGTGTGAGCGGCCCGTTGGGGACACCGAGGAGATCTGCGGTTTCGCGGCTGACGTGTTGTTCGATGAATGGCCGGCTCATCGCCATCAACGCGCGTGAGCTGACACGGCGCATCGATGCGCCGGCCCGGATCTCGATGAATTCGGGGAAGGCCGCGGCCGGGCTGATCACGTTCTCGCGCAGAGACGCCACCATCTCTCTCGAGCTGTCATCGGGCTCGTCGAGCACTGCGAATGCGGCGAGGCGGAACTCGTCGGCCCACTCCACCGAGTCCGGAAGCAACCGGTCTGGAAGTCCCAGCATCGACCCGATGGCCGACCACTGGTGGGCCATCGCGTGGCAATCGTCGTCAGACAGTGGCACTCCGGCCAGTTGAAGCCCCCGCAGCGGCGCCAGGAAGAATCCGATGTTCGTCAGCGATGCTGCGGTCATGTTGACCGGTGCGCCCCAGGCGAGCTCGTTCCAGCGTCCTGACGCCGCGAAGTTGCGGCCGATCGTGGCATGCAGCATGCGTAACCGCACAGTCTCGCGGAAGCCCTCGCTCCGAGGCAGCATCGCACCCGGCGCGGCGGCCGCGATGGTCCATCGAGCGGTCTCTTCGAAGCGCCGGGCGCCCATCTGCCGGAACCGGCCGTTCATCACCAACGGTTTGACGAGATCGCCGTACTGGTAGGCAGATACCAGAGCGGCGAGCATCGCCACGCTGTTGACCATGCTGATCCGCCACCACATGGCCGCGCCCCGGTCGAACAGGTCCTGATCGACCCACGACGGCGGTGTGATCAGCTCGGCCACCAGCTCACGCACCCGGGACGGCGCGTCGGCAATCGCGTCGAGACCGTCATCGAGGGCTGCCTCCAGGAGGTGTCGTCCGTGGGTTGCCGGCAGCCGGTCGAACTCATCGAGCAAGGCAGATGCGAGTTCGTCGTGTTCGCACAGTCCCCCAACCGCCAGGTCGACCAGGTGTGGTGGGTGAAGTAAGCGGGCGGCTCGCGCTCGTTCCGCGCGCCGCGGATCAGCCAAGATGAACCAGCGGTCACGATCCGACTGTTCACACTTTGTCATAATTTGTTACCGTACACATATTCCTCTGATTTGTATACTGTGAGAGTCGTGGCAGATGACGACCCCGCTGATATGACCCCGTGGGGCCCGATAGTCCCGGCAGCGCCCTCTACAGAGATGGCCGCGAAAATTCTCGACGCCGCGCGCATTCGTTTTGCCGCGCAGGGCATCAGCCGAACGACGATGTCGGAACTCGCCGCCGACGCCGGCATTTCACGTAAGTGGCTCTACCGGCATTTCGACAACCGTGATGCCGTCGTACGTGCCCTCATCGGGCGCGACGCTCAACGCGTCATCGACAGCGTCACCACGCTCTATGCCGACGCCAGTGATCCACTCGACGCGATGATCGACGCCCTGACAACCGTCGTGACATTGCTCCGCCAGGATCAACTACTGCAACGGCTCGTCGAGACCGAACCCCAGGCACTCGCGCCATTCCTGACAACCGGGGCCGCAACTCTGATGCGGCCGGCGATCGAGGTCACCGTCGGCCTGCTCGACGAACACTTCGGGATGGCCCGAACCGACGCGACGTTGGCCGCCGAGGCGCTGATCCGGCTGACACTCTCGAGCGTGCTCAGCGAGGCGGCCACCACCGATTTCGATGATCCCGAAAAGCGACGAGAGTTCTTCGCGTACAGCGTCCCACGACTGATCGCCCCGCCACATGGCTTCGAGTCCGGCTGATCGGGGCCAGACCTATTCGGCAAGAAGGATTCCAACGGTTCAGCTGGTGGCCGGACAGTCGCCGACTGTCATCCATTGCAGCTCACTGAGCCCGAACCTCTTCTGAACAGGAGTTGCGCGGCGCCCTGTACCGCAGCGGTTTCTGTACGGGCGCCACATAGTGAGGCGCGCAGCCGCCGTCGGCGTTGAGACAGTTCTGAGAGCGGGTTGAGAGATCCGGATGTGAGCGTGTTCGGCATGACACTGATTCACAACCCAGACAACATGCACAACCCACACAGCGCTGTCCCCGTCGACGTCGCCCCGACGACCGATCTGGCCATCGCCGGCGCTCTCCTCACCCAGGCCTTTGCCGACGACCCGGTGATGGTGTGGATGCAGCCGGACACCCGACGTCAGGCGGTGCTCTTCGACATCGTGCTGAAGTACCTCCACGGCCCGCAGGCCTGCCTGGACCTCGCGACCCGCGACGGTCGCCCGGTGGGCGTTGCGGCCTGGGACCCGCCGAGTCACCGGATCACCGCACGCAGTCACGTGGCGTCCACGATCGCCATGGCCCGGGCGTTGGGGCCGCGGACACGGCGCGGGATCGCCATGGAGCTGGCATTCGCCAAGCACCGACCAAAGGAGCCACATTGGTATCTCGGACAGATCGGAGCGCCCGAACGCGGACAAGGCATCGGCACCACACTGCTGGAGGCCCGGCTCGCCGATATCGAGGGCCCGGCCTACCTCGAGAGTTCCAATGAGCGCAACATCCCCCTGTACGAGCGCTTCGGCTTCCAGGTGACGGGCGAGATCACGTTGCCCTTCGACGGGCCACGGGTGTGGCCCATGTACCGGCCGAGTTCGGTCAGCTGATCAGCTCGGCGTCATGGTGGGCGGACGCCGCGGACGTGGGTGACAGATCCGCGGTGCGCAGATCCACTGTCGGCGAGTGGGTGATCAGTTTGTGGCCCCACCAGAGCCCGAGGAACACGATCAGCGCGCCATAGGCGGTGAGCCACAGTTCCAGATCCGCGGCGGTGCCGTCACGAATGGCGCCGAGGTTCTGGCCGGCGATCACGAGGATGCACATGCCGAGCGCGATGACCGGCCCGGCGGGATACAGCCACGCCTTGTACGGAAGCTCGTCTAGCGGGCGACCCTGCAGGTTCCAGGCACGCCGGAAACGGTAGTGCGCCCAGGCGATACCCATCCACGTGACGAAACCGGCCACCGACGACGCGGTCACCAGCCATACGTATGCCCGCCCGTCGCCCACCCTGCTGGCCAGGAAGCAGAGCGCTCCGATCGCGGCGGTCGCGGCCACCGCCAAGATGGGGACGCCCGAGCGGGTGACCCGGCTGAACAGATGAGGGGCGCTGCCCTGCACGGACAGCCCGTACAGCGCGCGGGTCGCGGCGAACAGACTGGCGTTGCCCGCGGACAGGATGGCGATCAGGATCACCGCGTTCATCATCGACGCCGCAACGGCGATACCCGCCTCGGAGAACACCAGGGTGAACGGGGCGATCGCGATGTTCTCCTCGGAGGCATTGAGCAGATTCGGATCGTTGTACGGGATCAGGAACGCGATGATGGTGAGCGTGCCCACGTAGAACAGCAGAATCCGGACGAAGACGGTGCGCACCGCACGCGGGATCGCCTTCTTCGGCTCCAGCGCCTCACCCGCGGCGACCGCGATCATCTCGGTGCCCTGGAATGCGAAACCGGCGAGCAGGAACACCGACAGCATGCCGAGCGGGAAGTCGACGAATGGCGCCTCGCCGATGGTCCAGTTGCTGAACCCCGGCGAGGGTTGATCGCCGACGACACCTAGCACCAACAGCGTGCCGACGATCAGGAAGATCACCACCGCGATCACCTTGATGGAGGCGAACCAGAACTCGGCCTCGCCGAACGCCTTGACCGCGAACAGATTCAGCGCGAGCAGGCCACCGAGGAAGACCACCGACCAGATCCACGACGGTACGTCGGGCAGCCAGAACTTCATGATCAGGCCGGCCGCGACGACCTCGGCGGCCAGAGTGATCGACCAGTTGAACCAATAGTTCCATCCGGCCGCGAAGCCGAATGATTCACTCACGAAACGCTTTCCGTACTCCTCGAAAGGGTTGCTGCACGGGATGTACGCCGACATCTCGCCCAGACTCTGCATGAGGAAGAAGACCATGCACCCCATGAGCAGGTACGCGGTGATGGCGCCACCAGGACCGGCGTCGGCGATGGTGGCGCCCGACGCCACGAACAGACCGGTACCAATGGCACCGCCCAGGGCGAGCATGCTGATGTGACGCGTTCGCAGCCCCTTGCGCAGGGACTCGTCGGGGGTGATCCCCAGAGGACTGGACACCCGCAGATTTTAACGGGTGTCCAGTCACTCGGCCCGGTGATCGCGATCATCCGCGACGGCGGGGCACCGGCTCAGTACACCGGCGGTTCACCTTCGGCCGCAGGGCCTTTCTCGATCGGCGTGTGCTCGATGATGGATTTGTACGCGTGGTTCTCGTGGCGGACCATCGCCACGAAGAATCCGACGAAGAGCACAACCGCCAGCAGGAAGACGATCCACACACCCACCGAGAATCCACCGAAGGTGAACACCACGCCGAGTTCGTCATAGGAATCGATAGGGCTGAACATCTACTTCACCTCTTCTGTCGGAACTACCACCGCGTCGGCGTCGGCGTCCTCGGTCGGCACGGCGACGATGTCGCCGGTGTCCCCGCGCATGAGGGTCACCGGGATGCCCTCGGGATACGGTGTCGCCGGAACCTCACTGAGGTCCAGACCCTGCTCTTCCACCTCGGGCGGAATGCGCAACAGTCCGGCCTTCTTCAACGCCAGGGACACCAGGTAGGCCGGGATGAAGCCGAGCGCGGCGAACACCGCGGCCCCGACGAGCTGACCCCACAGCGAGATCGAGGGATTCCCGTCGGTGTTGGGGTAACCGGCCAAGAAGATTCCGGCCATCGTCAGCGAGTACAGGCCGATGCCACCGTGCACCGACACGGCACCCACCACGTCATCGATCTTGAACTTCTCCAACAGCTTTCCGATGAACGGGATCAGTGCGCCGGCTCCCAGTGCGATGAGGAACGCCAGCGCCGGGTGGTACAGGTCCAGACCCGCAGCCACGCCGATCACTCCGGCGAGACCACCGGAGATGGTCCAGAACGGTTCGCCGCGAGACGTCATGTAGGCGCCGATGATGCCGCCGGCGAGGCCCATCAGGGTGTTGAAGGCGAAGGCGGACAGCGTGGTCGGGCTGCCGTAGATGGTGGCGTAGCCCTCGTTGCTGTAGATGACACAACCCATCAGGAACCCGAAGAAGCCGGTGAAGATCAGGAAGAGCCCGAGCATCGTGAGCGGCAGGTTGTGCGGCCGGATGGTGACCGGTGTGCCGTCGGGCAGGAACCGGCCCCGACGTGGCCCGAGGTTGATCAGGATGCCGAGTGCTGCGAATCCGGCGATCATGTGGACGCAACCGGCGGCTCCCACGTCGTGGAAGCCGAGTTCGGTGAGCATCCAGCCCGCGCCGTGCCAGCCCCATGCCGCGCCGATGATCCAGACGACCGAACCGACGAGGACGGTGAGCACGAGGAAAGCGCTGGTGCGGATGCGTTCGAGCACGGCACCGGACATGATCGAGCCGGTGGTGGCGGCGAACAGTGCGAACGCACCCCAGAAGATGCCGCTCGCGGAGTCCGCGGTGTTCGGCCCCATGTTGTCGCTCCACGGCAGCGCGGCCTGCGCGGCGTCCGACATCTCGATGTACCCGCTGGGCATCGCGTTGTACAGGAACCAGCCGACGAAGAAGAACGAGGCGATGATGGTCGCGAAGGCGAGCAGATTCTTCATCGCTGTGGCGAGCACGTTCTTGGAGCGTGACGCACCGATCTCGTAGGCGAGGAATCCCGCGTGGATCAGCATCATCAGGGCGATGGACATCCAGTAGAAAAACTCGTTGTTGACCGACCCCATCGTGGTGATGGCGTCCTCGACGTCTGGTGGCACGGGCAGACCTCCGCTGGCAGGAGTGTTTCGCAACAGTGTTCGGCGCGCACTATCGGTGTACGCAGGTCTGACCTTAAGTTAGCGAACGTTTCGTCGCGTTCCTCGATGGTTAATGCGACGTAAATCGCTCGTTGTCGCCTGCCACGACGTCCACACCAGTGGTGATCTTCTTTGCTAGCGACGAAAGAGTTTGTTGCCCAGCCACACCAACGGGTCGTAGCGGCGATCCACCACGCGTTCCTTCATCGGGATCAGCGCGTTGTCGGTGATCTTGATGTGCTCCGGGCACACGTCCGTACAACACTTGGTGATGTTGCAGAGTCCCAGACCGTGTTCGGCCTGCGCGGAATCGCGCCGCTCGGCCACGTCGAGCGGATGCATGTCGAGCTCCGCCACCCGCATCAGGTAGCGAGGGCCGGCGAAGTTCTCCTTGTTGTCCTCGTGATCGCGGATCACGTGGCAGGTGTCCTGACAGAGGAAGCACTCGATGCACTTGCGGAACTCCTGCGACCGCGCCACATCGACCTGCTTCATCCGGTACTCCCCCGGCTTCAGTCCTTCGGGAGGCGTGAACGACTGGATCTCGCGGGCCTTCGCATAGTTGAACGAGACGTCGGTGACCAGGTCGCGGATCACCGGGAACGTCCGCATCGGGGTCACCGTGATCACCTCGTCCTCGGTGAAGGTCGACATCCGGGTCATGCACAGCAGTTTGGGGCGCCCGTTGACCTCTGCCGAGCAGGATCCGCACTTGCCGGCCTTGCAGTTCCAGCGCACGGCGAGGTCGGGCGTCTGTGTCGCCTGCAGCCGGTGGATGATGTCGAGCACCACCTCGCCGTCGTTGGCGAGCACCGTGTAGTCCCGGAGCTCACCGGAATCACTGTCACCTCGCCAGACCCGGAACTTCGCGTCGTAGCCCATCTGCTCTCCTTGTCGCGGTCAGCTCTCCCCGTCGCGGTCAGCTCTCGCCCCCGGCGTCGGGGTGCCCGGCGATCTCACCGGCGGTGTAGTACTTCTCGACCTCGGGGAAATCGAACAGCTCCAACAGATCCGGACGCATCGGGACCTGTTCCTCGGTGACCACCGAGACCTCCGGAACGGGTGAATCGTCGTCTCGGTCGGCGGTACAGACCAGCAGGGTGTTGCGCCAGTTCGAGTCCATCGAGGGGTGGTCGTCGCGGGTGTGACCGCCGCGGCTCTCGGTGCGTAGCAGCGCCGCCTTGGCGACACATTCGCAGACCAGCAACATGTTTCGTAGGTCGAGTGCCAGATGCCAGCCGGGATTGAACTGGCGATGACCCTCCACCTGCACGAAACCGAGTCGGCCGCGCAGGTCCTCGAGGACGGTGATGGCCTCCTGCACCTCGGACTCTTTCCGGATGATGCCCACCAGGTCGTTCATCGATTGTTGGAGGTCGGTGTAGAGGCCGTAGGGGTTCTCCGGGGTACCGTCGGAGACCGGCTCGAAGGGCGCCAACGCGAACGCCGCGGCCCGCTCGATGGCGTCGGCGGCGATCGCGGGCCGGTCCTGTAGCGACCCGACGTAGGAGGCCGCGCCGAGGCCGGCACGCCGCCCGAACACCAGCAGGTCCGACAATGAGTTGCCGCCCAACCGATTCGAGCCGTGCATGCCGCCTGAGCATTCGCCGGCGGCGAACAGGCCCGGCACGCTCGACGCCGCGGTGTCCGGATCGACCTCGATCCCACCCATCACGTAGTGGCAGGTGGGTCCGACCTCCATGGGTTCGGCGGTGATGTCGACGTCGGCGAGTTCCTTGAACTGGTGGTGCATCGAGGGCAGCCTGCGCATGATCTCGTCGGCGGGCAGGCGGGAGGCGATGTCGAGGTATACGCCGCCGTGCTCGGTGCCGCGACCGGCCTTGACCTCTTCGTTGATCGCGCGGGCGACCTCGTCGCGGGGCAGCAGATCGGGGGTGCGGCGGGCGCTGTCGTTGTCGGCGAGCCATTTGTCGGCCTCGTCCTCGGATTCGGCGTACTGCCCCTTGAAGACCGGCGGGATGTAGTCGAACATGAACCGCTTGCCTTCGGTGTTCTTCAGGACCCCGCCGTCGCCGCGCACCCCTTCGGTCACCAGGATGCCCTTGACACTGGGCGGCCACACCATTCCGGTCGGATGGAACTGGACGAACTCCATGTTGATGAGGCTCGCACCGGCCCGCAACGCCAACGCGTGGCCGTCGCCGGTGTACTCCCAGGAGTTCGACGTCACCTTGAACGACTTGCCGATACCGCCGGTCGCGAGCACCACCGCCGGCGATTCGAAGACGACGAATCTGCCTGACTCGCGCCAGTAGCCGAAGGCTCCGGCGATCTGATCGCCGTCCTTGAGCAGCTCAGTGATGGTGCATTCGGCGAACACCTTGATGCGCGACTCGTAGTCGCCGGTGGCGGCGTGATCCTCCTGCTGCAGCGAGACGATCTTCTGCTGCATGGTCCGGATCAGTTCCAGGCCGGTCCGGTCGCCGACGTGCGCCAGCCTCGGGTAGGTGTGGCCACCGAAGTTGCGCTGGGCGATTCGTCCGTCGTCGGTGCGATCGAACAGCGCGCCATAGGTTTCCAGCTCCCAGACCCGGTCCGGCGCCTCCTTGGCGTGCAGTTCGGCCATTCGCCAGTTGTTGAGGAACTTGCCGCCGCGCATCGTGTCCTTGAAATGCGTCTGCCAGTTGTCCTTCGAATTGGCGTTGCCCATCGATGCGGCGCACCCGCCCTCGGCCATCACGGTGTGGGCCTTGCCGAACAGCGACTTGCAGACCACCGCGACCGAGTAGCCCTTCTCGCGGGCCTCGATGACCGCCCGCAGACCCGCACCACCTGCTCCGATGACGACGACGTCGTATTTGTGGCGTTCCGGTTCGGTCATCTAGCGGAGGCTCCCAACATGAAATCGTTTGTGCGACAAGAAGTACAAGGGCATCGGATCAGCCCACGAATCTCAGGTCGGAGATCGTGTTGCTGGCGACGAGCATGACGTAGAAGTCGGTGAGCATCAATGTGCCGAGCGTGATCCAGGCGAACTGCATGTGCCGGGTGTTGAGCTTCGACACCTGAGTCCAGATCCAATACCGGACCGGATGTGCCGAGAAGTGTTTCAATCGGCCGCCGGTCACATGTCGACACGAATGACACGACAGCGTGTACGCCCACAACAGGGTCACGTTCACCACGAGGATCACGTTGCCCAGACCGAATCCGAAGCCTCCGCCCTCACCGTGGAACGCGAGAATCGCGTCGTAGGTGTTGATCAGGGAGATGATGACGGCGGCATAGAAGAAGTAGCGGTGCGCGTTCTGGATGATCAGCGGCAGGCGGGTCTCCCCGGTGTACCGGCCGTGCGGCTCGGCCACGGCGCAGGCCGGCGGCGACAGCCAGATCGAACGGTAATAGGCCTTGCGGTAGTAGTAGCAGGTCACGCGGAAGCCGAGGAGCAGCGGCAGGATCAGGAAATTGAGGGGAATCCACATCGGGAGTTCCGGGAACGGTGTCCCGAAGTGGCTCGATCCCGGCACACACGACTCACTGAGACACGGCGAGTAGAACGGGGTCAGGTAGTGATACTCCTCGACCCAGTAGGCACTGCGGACGAACGCACGCACCGTCGCGTAGACGATGAAGGTCGCCAGCCCGAGGGTCGTCAGCAGCGGCGACAGCCACCATCTGTCCACTCGAAGGGTTCGCGCCAGAATGCGCGCCCGCCCCGGAGAGAAAACCCCGGTAGCCTCCCGCTCAGACGCGGGGGCGCTCACTTCGTTCGCTCGCGCGAGTGGAAGCCCAGCCCTTCATCCTGCGCACCGAGCCAGGCCGCCTCGTCCGACTTGCTGTCGGGTACATAGACGACGTCGTCTTTGTTGACAGTCTTACGCAGGGGCGGTGGTGCGTGCTCGAAGTCGTGCAGGTCGATCTCGAGCCGGTCGAGGTCGTTGGTCATCCGACGAACGGCGTCGACGTCCCCGTACAGCGACTTCAACGTCTCGATGTGATGCCGCAGCGCTCCGATGTTGCGATGAAGATCCTTCATCTCGGCCGTCATCATGGCGTTCCCTCCAAGGGTGTGTGATATGCACCACAGTACTGGCAGGGACCCTTCAGTCAACGTCTTTGACCGAACGTGTCCGCCTCGCACAGGCCCGGCCGACGACCGCGCGATCGGCCCGTCAACCCCATCCGATATAGGTTGAGGGAGAGTTCCATGCCCGTCTCGAACGGTCGTGGTCGACGACGACGGCGTCGATGACGGGCTGGTCGCATCGCGGTCGCCGCCCCACAGCCCGGAGCCGCCCGCCCACAGTCCCAGGTCTCCCGGAGGAGGTCCGATGAGTAGTTTCGATGAGATGGCGCCAGCGCAGCCGCACACGCCCACGCCAGGTGGCCCTGCGAGTTCGACAGCCGCCGCGCGGTGGCGTGAGATCGCGTCCACGCATACCGACGAAGTCGCGATCTGCACGCCGGAGTCGTCGATCACCTTCGGCCGGGCTGCGGCTCTCGTCGAGGCCCAGGCGCGCGCGATTGCCGCGTTCGTCGACGATCCGGCCCGGCCGGTCGCCGTCGACATCGAGTGCGACGTCGACTCGGTGGTGGCGATGCTGTCCGTCGTGTGCTCGGGCCACCCTCTGGTGCCGCTGGACCCGTTTCTGCCGGCCGACCGTCGGGCGCACATCCTCCGCCTCAGCGACGCGATCCACCTGGGACCCGGCGACATCGCTGCCCTGCCGCCCGCGGCCGCACCGG
This sequence comes from Gordonia prachuapensis, assembly GCF_036350515.1. Taxonomy (NCBI): domain Bacteria; kingdom Bacillati; phylum Actinomycetota; class Actinomycetes; order Mycobacteriales; family Gordoniaceae; genus Gordonia; species Gordonia prachuapensis. Next base: position 12,304 of record NZ_JAZDUE010000006.1, read on the forward strand.
CACCCGAGCCGGCCCCCGAGGATCCGGCGGTGCTGATCTTCACCTCAGGGTCGACGGGAACGCCGAAGGGCGTCGTGTTGTCACAGAAGATGCAACCCAACCACGCCCAGGACGGCCGCGACTTCATGGGACTGGGACCGGGTGACCGGGCCGCGGTCCTGCTGCCGTTGAGCTTCGGCGGCGGGCTCGACGGGATGTCGATGAGTCTGTTGAACGGCGCTTCGATGCACCTGTGGGACGTGCGCCGACGAACCGCCGTCGGGCTGCGGGACTGGCTCGACACCGAGCAGGTCACCACAGTGCATTGCACCCCGTCGCTGCTGCGGTCCTGGCTGGGTGAACTCGCCACCGAGAACACGGTGGACAGCGTCCGCCTGCTGAGTACATGTGGCGAACCGTCCTACAGCGGCGACGTCGAATTGTTCCGTACGAAACTGGCGCCTGAGGGAACGTTCTGCGTGTGGGCGGGCGCCTCCGAGGTCGGCGACCTGGCATTCAACGTGTTCGACCCGGACCGCGAAGTACCGACGGGCGTCCTCGGCGCCGGTCTTCCCGCCACCGACAAGCAGATTCGCGTCATCGACGAGAACGACGACGACGTGGCCGCCGGTTCCATCGGTGAGGTCATCGTGAAGTCCGCGCACATCGCCCTCGGCTATCACGGGGATCCCGAGATGACCGCGCGCCGGTTCAGTCGCATCGACGATGGCCGGACGCGTTACCGCACCGGCGATCTGGGACGCTTCGACGAATCCGGCCGCCTCCAGCTCCTCGGCCGCGGAGACGACGCCATCAAGATCCGCGGATATCTCGTCGAACCGCTCGAGGTCGAGGCCGCGGTCCGTTCGCTTCCTTGGACGGTCGACGCCGCGGTCACCGCGGACCGCGACGCCGCCCGCCTCGCCGCGTACATCGCGATCGATCCGGCCAAGTGGAGCCCGTCAACGGCAGAGATCCGCAAGGAACTCGGGAAGTCGTTGGCGGCGTGGATGATTCCGCAGGACATCGTGATCGTTACCGAGATCCCCCGCAACGAACGCGGAAAGGTCGACCGGGCGGCGCTGCCGACCCCGGCCCCGCCGTCCACGCCGGAACCGCCTCGGGGACTCACGGAGCGCGGGCTGCACATGCTGTGGTGCGAGGTCCTGGGGCTCGAATCGGTCGGTCGCAATGACGACTTCTTCGCGCTCGGCGGCGACTCGCTCGCCGCGGCCACGATGGTCACCGAGGTGCGCGAGCATCTGCAGGTCGAGGTCACCACGGCGATGCTGAACGAGGGCCCCACGATCGCGGAGTTCGCCGCGTCGATCGAGACCGCCAGCAAGGAACGATCGAAGAACGCCACCGGAGCGACGATCGTCCAGTTGCGTCCGGGCACCGCCCGGCCGATCTTCCTGATCGCCGGCGCCGGTAGTCTCGGGACCAGCCTGACCCCGCTCGCGCGCGCCCTCGACACGGATCGCCCCGTCGTGGCCATCCAGGCGCGCGGTATCGAGAAGCGTGCTCGCGCAGATCGATCCGTACGAAAAGCGGCGGCGCGTGCGGTCTCCGACATCCGATCTGTCCAGCCGGACGGCCCCTACCAGATCGGTGGGTATTCGCTGGGCGGATTCCTGGCGGTGGAGGCCGCGGCACAGCTCGCCCGCGACGGACAGGTCTGCGACGAGGTGATCGTGCTCGACTCGGTGATCGACCCGATCCTTGCTGATCGGTTGCGAGCGGGTCGTTTCGGGTTGCTGTCCCGACTGCCGTTCCGGCGGAGTTCGCTGAGCAGTGCCGACGAGGTCCTGCCGGACCGAACCGGTGACGAGAACCCGACCCCCACGGCCCCGCTCCCGGCGCGCGTGCTGCAGCAGGTCGGGCAGCGGGTGCTCGTCCATCTGTCCGGACTCGTCCGCCTACCCCCGGTGTTGCAGTGGGTGGTGTTCTTCAACCTCGGGACCCGCATGATCCGCCGTCACCGTCCGAGCCCGTACTCGGGTGCGATCACAGTGGTGCGCGCCCGCACCAACACCGACGGACCCGAACTCTGGGGATTCTTCACCACCGGTCCGGTGCGGACCGTCGACATCGACGCCGATCACAATTCGATGATCCGGGTGCCGCACGTCAGCCAGACCGCTGGTGCGATGGAATCGGCTCTCGGGCCGGCGCCGGCGGCGTCGGGGGTCAGCTGACCGGTCAATGCAGAGCCTGTCGCTGGTCACGTAGCCCTTCGTCGAGCGCGCTGCGAACCACACCGGCCAGCTCGTCGGACGGTGACATCGGAAGCGTGTGATGGGTTCCCGCGGACAGCATCACCACCGATGCGGCCGGCATGAGGTCGGCAACCCGGTCTGCAATTCGAGGCGGGCGGTGAACTCGGCTCCCCGGTGCGAGCACGACGGTGACCCGGTGACCATCCAGTCCCGCGAGGTCCGTTCGGCCGGGCCGGCGGGGAACAATCGTCCGAGATGACGGAAACCCCTCGGCACCCGACGCGACGAGCTCGACCCAATCGGCGTCGAGCGCTGCGCCATCGGTCTCCCAACCGAGAAACCTGCGTTCACGACGCTCGTTGGGACGCAGCAGAATCGGTAATGCGTGCATCAGGTACCGCGGGCTGATTCCGGCGAAGCACGAGTTGGGATCGAGCAGGATCAGCCGACCCACACGCTCGGGGAAGCGCACCGCGTAGGCGAGCGCGAGCATCGCTCCGTACGAGTGGGCCACCACATCCACCCGCTCACATGATGTTTCGATGAGAACGGTGTTCACCCACGCACACAGATCATCGACGGTTCGGAGACGGTCGCCGGTGTTGCGACTCCGGCCGGGGTCCCCGATCAGGTCCGGCGCGATGAATCGGTGACCGGTTCCGCCGATCCGCTCGATCAATGCGGTCCAGGCCATCGACGTCGCCCCGCCGCCATGGAGCAGCAGCACCGGAGGGCCGGCGTCCGGGCCGGCGACGGTCACATGCGTGACGCCGAACCGGTCGGTGACCTGCCGACTGGTCGCGCCATCGGGCCAGCGTGCGAGCAGCCAATCGTAGGCGCTCGAGAATCGCCGACCCAGGTCGGTGCCGGGAAAATCTGAGAGTGCGAGCTTGTTCGCCACACATTTATCTCAACAGTTGAGTATCTTGATTGTCAAGATAAATCGAAGGGAATCCTCGACATGCCCGATCGTCGGTCGAACATCGACCTCGTCCACCAGATCCGCGCACTCAGCATCCGCGTCAACCTTCTCGGTGCGGAGTTCGCCCACCAGATCGGGATGCACCCGACCGACGTGCGCGCCCTGATCGCCCTACTCGACGCGCAGCGCCACAGCCAGGTGGCGACACCTGGATGGCTCGGTGCCGAACTGCATCTCAACAGCGCCACGGTGACCGCACTCGTCGATCGCCTCGAGCAGGCCGGACTCGTGGCGCGCGAGAGGGACCCGGCCGATCGGCGGCGCGTGGTCCTGACCGTGACGGACAAGGCATCAGAGCTTGGGTGGCAGTTTTTCGGCCCGGTCATCGACCGAACACTCGACGTCCTGAACAGCTACCCGGAGGACGAACTCGACGTGATCCGATCCTTCATCGGCCGGATGAATGCGGCAGTAGGGTGAGTTCATGGCGATCAAGACCCAGCCCACCGACGCCTCGGTCCCCGAGTTCTTCGACTCCGCATCCCCTGCCCGCCGCGTGGACGAAGGACATCAGATCGACGAGATCATGCGGGCCGAGACCGGCGTCGAGGGTGTGATGTGGGGGCCGTCGATCGTCGGCTACGGCACCTACCGGTATGTGTCGCCATCGAAAACCTCTCGGACACAGGGCGACTGGCCCAAAGTTGGATTCTCGCCCCGCAAGTCGGCGATATCGTTCTACGGGCTGAAGGACCTCCCGGACGGCGCCGCCCTACTCCCCGAGCTCGGCACCTACACGGAGGGGGCGGGCTGCGTCTACGTGAAACGGTTGGATCAGATCGACCTCACAGTGCTTCGTCGGCTCATCCGCATCGCGTTCAGCCGGGGCGATGACCCGCTCCCCTGACCCATGACTGCGCCTCCGTTCGAGCGGGCGGGGGGTTCGACGCTGAGACGTCACCGCAATCCGGCCTCACCCGACCGCGGGCGACGATAGCGCTGAACGAACCTGGCCAGGATCGCCGCGGGATACCGCGCATCGCGTGCACGTGCCGCGACCTTCAACGAGTCCGCCTCCTCCGGCGCGAAGTACCCGAAGTCGCGGTAGACGTCGATCCTCGTCGCAAGGCCGGCCGCATCGAGTTCGGGGTGGAACTGTGTGGCGTAGACGTTCTCGCCCACCCGAAACGCCTGGACCGGACACGTGGGTGAGAACGCCAGACGCAGAGCGGTCTCCGGCAACGTCGACGCCGCCTCCTTGTGACCGCCATACGCGTCGAAGGTATCGGGCACGTCGGCGAACAACGGATCGGCCCTGCCGTCGGACGTGAGCGTGATTCCCACCGCCCCCACCGGCTCGCCGTACGTCCGGTCAATCCGCGCCCCGATCACCGAGCCCAGCGTGCCCACGCCGTAACAGCAACCGAGAAAAGGGAAGTCGGCGTCGACGACCCGCGACATCAGGTCGAGCAGTTCGTTCTCGACCCGCAGCTGGGTCTCGGTCTTGGTCGGCGTCGGATCGCTGACGTTGAACGGCCCACCTCCGAGGATGATGCCCGACCAGTCGTCGAGGTCGACGTGACCGAGCTCCTGCCGAGACACGTTGAGCGTACAGAGATCTGTTGCTGCGAGACCACCGAGACGCAGTACCGAGCTCTCCTCGTCGTCGGCCGCCTGCGGTTCGGCTCGGATCGACAGCAGCAGAAACGGCCGGTGGGTTCGTGTGTTCTCCATGAGCCTCTCGCCGTCGGGACCACATCCATTGTGGTCCACGCCTGCACTGTCGTCGCCAAACCAGCACCTTACCGACGCCCGCGGTTGGCCAGGAGACGAAGCCGTCACGAGCACTGGCGCACATGAAGATTTACTCATGATCGGTCCATGGTGACCTCATGGCATCCGGCGAGAGTACTCAGTAACTCCGAAATCGGGGTTCCGGTCGCGACGAGGTGGCCGGGTACAGATGAACAGAGAGGTCTCGACATGTCCCACTCCGCCATCTTCAGCGCTCTGCAGCCGGCTCTGCGGGGATGCAACGTGATCACGTCGACCGATGATCGTCGCCGGCTTCGCTGCCCGCGTCCCCACGTCATCGTCGTCGGTTCGTCACCACCACCGACTGACGCACCCAGGCGTGATCCGACGGACGAGTTTCTCATTCTTGGAATCGCAAGTTCAGGACTAACGAAACGTAAGTGCCCGAATTCTCGATCTCGAACAAGATCCGCTGATGACGTCCCTATTGCTATGAGATAGATCACATTCAATGAGAGGACTGTGCCAAATGCGAGTACGAGCGTGGGCGATGAGCGCCACCGCGGCGGCCGCGGTGGTCGCTGCGACGGCAGCCTCCGCAGGGTCGGCGGGCGCATGGGGTAACGATCCGGGCGGCGAGAACGTCGGCTCCGGATTCATCACGAACGACGAGATCGCCATCTTCCTCGAGAACAACACCGGCGAGACGATCAACTGCGGCATATACGTGTTCCCCGCCGACCAGGTGGCGAACGTGGTCACCGGCGCGGCACTCAAGAACATCGCATTCGCCGCGTATGCGATGAACAATCAACTGCCACTGAACGATGCCCTCGCGTTTGCGGACACCGTGCTACCGCCGACCAGCGCAGCGCTGTTCAGCGAGCAGCGGACCGTTGGCGCCGGGGCCAGCGACGTGGTCGAATTCACGCCCACCACAGTGGCCGCGTCCTACGCCGGCTACGTCGAATGCGAGAGCCCGGACACCGTCGGCAACTCCAGCACCGAGGACGAGGACTTCTCCGGCTTCCGCATCGGCCCCGAGTCGAACGGCGGCGGGGACCCGGGTGATCCGGACAAGCCCAACCCGTGGGGCAGCGTGGAGGACATCTTCTCGTCCTGACCCGTCCCGCCCGGGATATCTCGTCAGCGGTCGTCGCGGGGTTCCGCTCTGCGGCCGTCGGTGCCGGCGACGATCGCCCAGATCACCAGCACCGGTTGAAAGAACAGGCGCGCCAGGCGTTCCGCATCGGTGTCGAGTCCGAATGCGTCGATGTGCTCGACGTATTGATGGATGTTGCCCGGGAACACGGCCACGAAGAACGCGGCCACGACCCACGAAACCAGTTTCCGGTAACGCGGGAGCGCGATGAGCGCGATCGCCAGCCCTATCTCGACCACGCCCGAGGCGAGGACGACGAAGTCCTTGTCGAACGGAACCCAGTCGGGCACCTGCGCCTGGAACTCGTCCCGCTGTGCGGTCAGATGGCCGATACCGGCAATGGCCAGGATCACGCCGAGCGCGATGCGGGCGAAAGCCCGGAGTCGAGGTTGGCGAGTGGTGTTCGGTGTCAACAGCATTGGTCCCCCCGGGCAGTTCGTGACAGCCACGGCGGATCAGTCGCGGCCCACCACCAACGCTAGCGGGATCTTCTGTTGTGCACAACAACGTTGTGCACAACAGAAGGTCAGTACGATATTCCGAGAGACCACGCGAACAACGTGTACGCCGCCGCCGTGATGAGCACGATGCCGATCAGGTTGAGCCAGATGCCACCGCGGATCATCTGGCCGATCGTGACGTAGCCGCTGGCGTAGGCCACGGCATTGGGCGGAGTGGCGACCGGCAGCATGAACGCACAGGTCGCCGCCAGGGCCACCGGCACGGTCAGGACCAGTGGGTCCAGACTCATACCCATCGCGACGCCTCCGGCGACGGGTAGGAACGTCGCCGCGGTGGCCGTGTTGCTGGTGATCTCGGTCAGGAAGATGATCGCGGCGGTGGCCACGATGATCATCACGATCACCGGCACCGCATCCAGTCCGCCCGCGACCTCGCCGATCCAGTCCGTCAACCCGCTCTCATCGAACTGTTCGGACAGCGCGAGGCCACCACCGAACAGCAGCAGAACTCCCCACGGCAGCTTGACCGCGGTCTCCCAGTCGAGCAGGCGCACGCCGGGCTTCACGCCGCTGGGAAGCAGGAACAACAGCACCGCCGCGGTCATCGCGATCCCGGTGTCGGAGATCGGTGGGTCCTCGTCCCAGATCAGCGGCACGGCGATCCACGAGGTAGCCGCCAGGGCGAAGATCGCGGCCACCCGGATCTCGCCTTGCGACATCGGGCCGAGCGCTTCGAGCTCACCGCGGATGAGGCGCCGGCCACCGGGAATGTCGTCGATCTCGGGTTTGAACAGCACGTGGGTCAGCAGGAACCACGCGATGAGCAGGAACACCACCGCCAGTGGCACGCCCGCGATCATCCACTCGAGAAACCCGATGTCGATGCCCTCGCCCTCGAGATATCCGACGAGCAGGGTGTTGGGCGGCGTCCCGATGATCGTGCCCAGCGAACCGATCGACGCGGCGTAGGCGATGCCGAGCATGAGCGCGGTACCGAAATTGCTCTTGATGACCGCCTCGGTGATCTCGTCGTCCGCGTCGACGTCGTCCGACCGCGCCGACTCCTCCGCGGCGGCGCGGGCTCCGGTCTCTTTTCCGAGGTCGAGCACCAGCACCAGCACCGATACCCCGATCGGGATCATCATGACGGCGGTGGCGGTGTTGGACACCCACATCGACAGGAACCCGGTGGCGATCATGAACCCGGCGATCACCATGGTCGGTTTGGTGCCCATGGCACTGACGGTGAGCAATGCGATGCGACGGTGCAGATTCCATCGCTGCATCGCCAGAGCGATCAGGAAGCCGCCCATGAACAGGAAGATGATGTTGTTTCCGTAGGACGCGCCGACGTCGTTGACCGACACCTCCGAGTCGAGCACCGGGAAGATGACGAGTGGCAACAGCGCGGTCGCCGGGATGGGAATGGCCTCGGTCATCCACCACACACCCATGAGGACGGCGGTGGCGGCGGTCAGTCGTGCCGGATGGTCCACATCGGAGGGCAGGATCACGTAGACGAGTGAGGCGAGCGCTATTCCCGCGCCGAGTCCGATCCATTGCCGTCTCCGTCTGCCCGGCTTGACGGTCTCGGCACGTTCGCCTGCCGATTTCTGGTCGACCTCGTCGTAATCCTGCGGCCCCGACCGGGAACCGTTGCGTTCACTGCCTCCGGCCTGCGCCATGCGAACCTCCTCGTGTTCGCCCACCATGACATGTTTCATTCGGCATGCGGTGCGGAATTACCACAACTCCGGATTGCCCAGCCCACGATCCCAGGAGTTCCGCCATGTCGACCGATGCAATCGTTCTGCTCCGCGACGACCACAAGTCCATCCGCAAACTGTTCCGCGACTTCGAGAAGGCCGGCCCGAACGCCGTCAAACGCAAGGGTCAGATCGCCGACAAGATCATCGCGGCCCTGACCGTGCACACCTATATCGAGAACGAGGGAATGTATCCCCAAGTCCGCGAATGCGTCCCGGAGTTGGAAAGCGACATACTCGAGTCCTACGAGGAGCACCACGTCGCCGATCTGCTCGTCATGGAGCTCGCCACGATGTCTCCTGAAGCCGAGCGCTTCGACGCCAAGATGACGGTGCTGATCGAGAATGTCGAGCACCACATTCACGAAGAGGAAGACGAGTGGTTCCCCAAAGTGCGTGAGGCACTTGGCCGCAAACAACTCCGAGAGATCGGCGAGCATCTTCTGGAACTGAAGGAGAAGGCGCCGACCAGCCCCGCGCAGCCGTCGGCGCTCAAGAAGACGCTCGACGCGATCGTCAAGTGAACCCCGACGATCCGACTCACCGACAACGCGGGTGACTCAACATCTCCCGGACATCCGCGTCGCTGAGTGGCTCGTAGTCGTCGTACGCAGCGCACACTCCCCGAAAGGACTCGACGACGGTCGGACAGATCACGCGATCGGCCTCGGGGAACTGCTCTTCGACGCCGGGCGGACCGACGGGCACGGCGACGGCCACGGCAGCCGGTCCGAGTTGCCGTAGCGCTCGGACAGCGGCACGCATCGTCGCCCCGGTCGCGATCCCGTCGTCGACGATGATGACCGTTGCGCCGCTGACATCGACGGGTTCGCACGCACCTCGATAGATGTCCGCGCGACGCTCGAGCTCGGCCGTCTCGTCGCGCATCAAGGTGTTCCACTCGCTGTCGGTGATCCCGGTGCCCTGGATGACCTCGTCATTGAGCACCACCACCCCACCGCTCGCAATGGCACCGGCGGCCAACTCGGGCTGATCGGGGACGCCGACCTTGCGAACGAGGAAGACGTCGAGAGGGACGTCGAGGTGTTCGGCGACCTGTCGGGCCACCGGCACCCCGCCCCGGGGAAGGGCCAGGACAACCACCCGTCCGCTCTCGCGGCAGCGCTCGACGTGGTCGGCAAGGATGCGACCGGCGTGAACGCGGTTGCGGTAGTGACGGCCGGCGAATATGTGGTGGCTCATGACAACCTCATCTCCCATGTCGATGACGGACGACCGGTTGTCTGTGGCCGCAAGACGTTGACGTCCAGTGCTACCCCGGTCCGCGCCCCGCCAAACACCCCACGGTCTGCTGCTTCGCCCGGCGTAGGGTCTGAGCATGGCGTTCACCGGATTCCCCGAGGCTGCGCTGGACTTCTACGACGACCTCGAGATCGACAACAGCAAGGTGTTCTGGGAGAAGCACAAAGAGGTGTATCGCACGGCCGTCGCCGGACCGATGCGCGAACTCACCGACGACCTGGCCGACGAGTTCGGCCAGGCCAAGATCTTCCGGCCCTACCGCGACGTCCGTTTCGCCAAGGACAAGACGCCCTACAAGACCCACCAGGGCGCGTTCGTCGGCGTCGGCCCGTCGACCGGGTACTACGTGCAGATCAGCGCCCCCGGTGTGATGGTCGCGGCAGGCTTCTACGAGGCGTCCGCCGAGCGCTTGGCCGCCATCCGGACCGCGATCGACGAGAACATCCACGGCGCCGAACTCGAACAACTCCTCAAGAAATACGCATCGGCCGGGTGGGAAATCGGCGGCGACACCCTGAAAACCGCACCACGCGGGTGGTCCGCCGATCACCCCCGCATCGAACTCCTGCGCCACAAGTCATTGACCATCTCCCGCGACTACGGGTTCGACGACCTGATCCACACACCGGCACTCGTGGATCGCATCCGGGAGGACTGGCGAGCCGCCACACCCCTCATCGACTGGGTGAGCCGCCACGGCTGATGGTCACGTGGTGACCCCGTCGACGTACACCCACCTGCCGTCGCGCTTTTCGAACCTGCTGTGTTGGCGCATCGCCTCCCGCCCACCGGGGGTGCGGTAGTGGGCGGTGAAGATCACCTCGCCGGTCGTGTCGAACGGTGTTCCGCCGGAGGTCGACTCGACGTCCAGGCGGTACCACGCCGTGTCGTCGTCGAGCACCAGCTGTCGCGGTCGGGTCCTCGGGTGCCAGCTGTCGAGGATGTAGTCGCGGTCGCCCATAGCGAAGGCGGTGAACCGTGATCGCATGAGGGCCTCGGCGGTCGCGGCCCGGCGCTGCCCCGCCAGGATCGGCCCGCAACACTCCCCGAACGTCAACCCTGAGGTACACGGGCATCGCCGCCCGTCTGACTCATCGGTCGCATCACCCATGGTCGCGACAATAGGCCCTCGGAGGGTTGAACGGAGACGGCGGCGGTCTGAGATGAACTCTGCGTTCACGCGAGGTCACCGTTCGTCATCGGCTCGCTGATCCGCGCACGCAAGCCGGGAATGCGGGATAGCATCCGAGACACCGTCGTCGGCGGAACGCTGCCCTGGCGTCAGTTGCCAGCGACGTTCGGACGATGCGCACAACTCCAGACGGATAGTTAGGGAGATGCATGTCTACCAATTCGGCATCGGAGATCGTCGCCGGCGTAGGTGGCGCCGGCAACATCGAGAGCCTGACACATTGCGCTACGCGCCTGCGCTTCCAATTGCACGACGCCTCGGGAGTCGAACAGGCAACGCTGGAGTCCATCGACGGTGTCATGGGCGCCGTCCCGCAGGCAGGTGACCGCTACCAGATCGTCATCGGCGGTGCTGTTCAGACCGTCTACAACGAGATCATGGCGTTGCCGGAGATGGCCAACGCCGGCGGCGACGCGGCGGCCATCAAGGCAGCGGCGCGCGCGAAGGGCCCGCGCGGCAAGAACGCCTGGCTCGACTCGCTGTTTGAGTACCTGTCCGACTCGTTCCGTCCGATCCTCGGTGCCCTGCTCGGTGCCTCGCTGTTCATCACGTTCATGTCGCTGATGAGCACGCTCGACGTGATCGGCAACTGGGCCGATCCGCGTACCGAGTTGTCGCCGTCCTGGCAGTTCGTCAACCTGTGCTGGCAGTGTGTGTTCGTCTTCTTGCCGTTGATGATCGCCTACAACGCCTCCAAGAAGCTCGACGCGGACCCGTGGGTCGGGTTCGCCATCATGGCCGTCCTCATGTTGCCGGGATTCACCGCGCTGATGGACGTCGCCGAGACCCACTCGATCTTCGGATTCGAGGTGCAGACGGTCGACATCTTCGGTGTGCCACTGACCGTGTTCGACTACAGCTCTCAGGTCTTCCCGCCGCTGTTGATGGCGGCGGTCCTCGGCCCGCTGTACAAGTACCTCAAGAAGCTCATCCCCGACAACGTCCAGCTCATCTTCGTGCCGTTCCTGGCGATGCTGATCATGATCCCGCTGACGGCGTTCCTCATCGGCCCGATCGGCGTGTACGTCGGTGCCGGTCTCGCGGATGTCCTGAAGTCCATCAACGACTTCTCACCGTTCATCTTCGCCATCGTGATCCCGCTGGCGTACCCCTTCATGGTGCCGCTGGGTCTGCACTGGCCGATCAACGCCATCATGCTGCTGAACATCCAGACGATCGGCTACGACTTCATCCAGGGGCCGATGGGCGCGTGGAACTTCGCCTGCTTCGGCGCGACGGCCGGTGTGTTGCTCATCGCCTGGCGAGAACGTGACATGCAGATGCGTCAGACGTCGACCGGCGCGCTGGCCGCCGGTTTGCTCGGCGGAATCTCCGAGCCCTCGCTGTACGGCATCCATCTGCGGTTCAAACGAATATATCCGCGCATGCTGGTGGGCTGTTTCGTCGGCGGTCTCATCATCGGTATCGGTGGCGGCGTCACCACCAACGCATTCGTGTTCACCTCGCTGCTGACCATCCCCGCATTCGACAGCATCGTGCTGTACGGCATCGCGGTGGCCGCAGCGTTCGTGGTCGCGATGGCGCTCGTCGTCATGTCCGGCTACCGGACCCCTGAACAGCAGGCCCAGTTCGAGGCCGCGCGGGACGCCGGCCTGGAGTCGCCGGGGGCCATCCCGCTCGACGACTCCGCCGACGGGGTCGCGGCCGCCGCGGCAGCCGCCGCCGTGCCGTCGGGTGGTGGTGGCACCGCCACGGCCGTCGCCGCCGCACCGGAGACGACGACGGCGGACCTGGCGACCGAGAAGGTCGCCACCGAGGATGCCGGCGCACCGACCGAGAAGGGTGCGGTCACCCGGATCGGGGCACCACTGGAGGGCACCGTCGTTGCGCTGTCCGAGGTTCCGGATCCGGTCTTCGCCGGCGGCACGATGGGCGGCGGCGTCGCGATCGAACCGTCGGGCGACACGGTCTACGCGCCGGCGAACGGTATGGTCGTCGCCGCACAACCGACCGGCCACGCCTTCGGGCTGGTCCTCGACGGCGGCATCGAACTGCTGATCCACGTCGGTATCGACACCGTCCAACTCAAGGGCGAGGGCTTCGACGTCAAGGTCAAGGCCGGGCAGAAGGTGGAAGCGGGCACACCGCTGGTGACCTTCGACCGGTCGGTCATTGACAAGGCCGGGTATCCGATCATCACACCGGTGGTGGTGATGAACACCAAGAAGTTCGCGTCGGTGGAACAGATCGCCGAGGGAACAACGTCGGTCGGTGACCCGGTGATCGCCGTGGAGGCCAAGCCGAAGCCGCCTGCGGCCGGCTGACTTCAGCTCGAGGGACCCTCGATCGACACGAGGACGAACTGTCGTACCCGACCGGCGACCGACGCGTTGCAGGTCGAGTGCAGCGGATCGGACATGTGCTCGGCGAGGGTCACCTCGATCGGTCCACGCGGGCCGTCGAGCACCACGTGGATGCGGTGTTCGCCACGCTGCACGTCCAGCGGAGCGAGCGCGTCGATCCGGTCGTCGCCGGTGGCGCGGCGCACGAAGTACTGCGCGGCCTGCACCGCATGCGGCAGAGAGGTACGCCCCCGCAGCAGCGCGTTGTCGAGGCGCCCCTCGGTGTAGAGACGAATGATCTCTGCCGGATCGTCCGCGGAATCCACTGCCCCATAACACAACCCGTGTGGAAGCACGAGCATCGTGGCGGCGAACCGGTCCCCACCCAGGTGCGAGCATTCCCATGTCCACTCCGGGTACGCGGCTGCGATCGCCGAGGTGGCGGCGCGGCCACGCACCGCGCAGCACTGATCGTGCTTACCGTGCGCGCACACCGCCACGACCGGGTCGGTGACGAGTTCGCCGTCGGAACCGTCGAGGGCCAGATCGAGGTAGCCCTCGGCCGATGTCACCTCCCCGCGGTACACGGCCTCGGTTCCCGGTCGTGCGTCGACGATGAACCACCGCCACCGTGGCGACGTCGGACGTCGGCCGGGGCGTCGGATCGCGACGATGCGCATCGCCTCGGTCTCGACGCGGCGGACGACCGCACGTCCCAAGGCCGGGTCGATGATCTTGGGCGACTGCAGGAACGCCGACGGCCCCCAGGCGCCGCACAATTCGAGTAATACCCAGCGAAACCCCGCCGAGGCGGTGCCGTACATCGGGTCGTCGCGATCGCGGGCCTGATCGCTGCACGGACGCAGGTCCGTCATCCGCGCCCGCCCGGCGACACGTGCCCCGCACCCTCATGGTCCACCGGCACGACGACCGCCTCGCGCAGCAGCCTTCGCAGCAGGACCGTGCCGTCGGCGGTGTCGAGTCCGGGCAGCGAATCCGGCCGGACGGGGCGCCCGGTCCGGATGATGTCGAGTGCGTTCGCGCAGGATGCGGGGAAGGTGATGGTCCGGTCGGCGAGGATCAGTTCGACGCGCGCTGCGCGGCGACGCAGCGACCCGATGAGTCCGGCGCGCCACGCGACGGTCGTGGTCGCATCGATGTCGGCGATCGTGTCGAGGGTCGCCAGCGGCGGTACCGCAACCGGTCTGGTCCGTTCGGCGTGGACCCGCGCCATCCGAGCGGCGACGCCGTCGGCGAGATCGTCTGAGCGCGTGCGCATCACGTCAACGATGGACGACATCACCTTCGCCGCAACGGCGGAGGTCTGATCGGCATCGGCCAGATCGAGGGCGAAGGGCAACGACTGACGCATGGCAGCATCGTCGCCGAGTTCCTCGACGACGGCCTTCAGGACGTCGTGGGCGGTGACAGGTGCGACGCCCACCGTCAGGTGGATCGACGTCTCTCCCATCGCTTGTGCCGAATGCACCCAGCCGCGCGGCAGATACAGGGCGTCCCCGGGCATCAGCACCGTGTCCAGAAACGCTGGTTGCTGCGCTCGGTTGTCGATGGCAGCCCGGTGCTCCGTCCACGGCTGACCGGTCAGGGGGTCGGGATGCACCGGCTCATGCACGAGCCAGCGCTTTCGACCCGAGATCTGCAGGACGAAGACGTCATGGACGTCATAGTGCGGGTCGAACCCGCGGTTGTCCGGCGGGGTGATGTAGGCGTTGGCCTGCACCGGATGTCCGACGTCATCTACGAGTCCGCGCACGAAGTCGGTCACCGGCGGCCACAAGCGATGCAATCCCTGCAGCACGATCGTCGACCCGTCAGCGAACCGCGACATAACCTTTGCGGAGTCCACCTGATCGGTGACCTCCGCCCCGAACCCACCGGGTCCCAGGTACCAGTCCCGGGCCAGCAGGCTGCCGTCCTTGGCCATCCTGATGAACGGTGCACGGACGCCACGTTCGGTGAGCAGTTCGTCCACGGCCTGCGGTGACAGCAGGTCGTCGAAGTCCCGTGGTAGCAATGCCGAGCGGCTGAGCAGCGGGCGCCGACCCCAGTGCTCGCGGGCGAAGACGTCGGCATCCGTCGAGATGCAGCGGCTCAGCATCGCGTCGCGCTCACGCGGTTCCGTCGGCCCCTCCGTCATGCCCCTCCGGGTTCGAACCACCGTCTGCGGGTCCTTCACCGGCGTCCGCGGTGCCGTCGGCGCCACCGTCATGCCCCTCCGGGTTCGAACCACCGTCGGCCGGTCCTTCACCGGCGTCCGCGGTGCCGTCGGCGCCACCGTCGTGCCCACCGGGGTTCGAGCCGCCGTCGGCGACCCCTTCCCCGCCGGCGTCGGAGGTGGTGATGTCGTCGTCGTCGAGTGCCATCGGTCATCCTTTCCTCTGAGGAGCCATGCGGGATGCGACTCCCCTTCCACTATGGGCACTATGGCATCGGCCCGCCGCGGATTCGACAGACTGTTCCACCGCCGCGGGCGCGACGCTGCCGTCACCCGCTTCGGATGATTCCCCGCCGTCGGCCCCGGCAAACATTCGGTCCGGGTGGTTTCGCGCGTACCGTTACGTCGATGAGAAAGTGGAGTGTCCTGCTCATCCTGTGCGCCGCACAGTTCATCATGGTGCTGGACACGACCGTCATGAACGTGTCGGTGTCCAGTGTCGTCGACGATCTCGACACGACTCTCACCCAGGTCCAGCTGGCGATCACCCTGTACACACTCGTCATGGGGTCGTTCATGCTGTTCGGTGGACGACTCGGCGACCTGTTCGGCCGCCGACGGGTGTTCGCGGTCGGTCTCCTCGTCTACGGCACCGGTTCGCTCATCACCGCGTTCAGTCCGAACATCGGTGTGCTGCTGTTCGGTTGGTCGTTCGTCGAGGGGGCCGGGGCGGTGCTCGTGATGCCCGCGATCATCTCGCTGACCGCGGCCAACTACGACGGCCGCGACCGTGCGACCGCGTACAGCGCGCTGGGTGGAATCGCTGCGGCGGGCGCGGCCGCGGGCCCGCTCATCGGCGGGTGGGTCACCGAGACATTCACCTGGCGTGTGGTTTTCGCCGCCGAGACGGTGGTGTGCATCATCGTCATCGCCTGTGTGCGGGTGATAGCGGACACCAGGCCGTCCGACTCCCGTCGCCTCGACTGGGGCGGTACCGCGCTGTCGGCGATCGGCCTCGGCCTGATCGTCATCGCCCTGTTGCAGGCCGGTAGTTGGGGTTTCATCCGACCGTCCGGCGCCCTCACCATCGCGGGCACCGAGATCACCCCGTTCGGATTCTCGGTGGTGCCCTTCATGATCGCCGCCGGGATCTTCGTCCTGATCGGGTTCGTCGGATGGGAGAATCGGGTCATCGACCGCGGGGGCACACCGCTGATGCACCCGAAGCTCCTGCGGACGCTGCATCTGCGGAACGGTCTGGTGATGCTGATCGCGCAGCAGACCATCATCGGCGGCATGTTCTTCATCATCCCGATCTATCTGCAGTACGTGCTGCTCAAGGACGCCTTCGACACAGGTCTCACGTTGGCGCCCATGTCCGTCGCGATGCTGATCGCCGCGTTCGCCAGTCCGAAACTGGCTGCGACACAGTCGCCGCGACGAATGGTGACGATCGGACTGATCCTGGTCATCGTCGGCTCGTGCACGTTGGTGAGCACCATCGATCCGCAATTGGAGAGCGTGCCGTTCGCGATCGGGATGGCGGTGTTCGGTGCCGGGTTCGGTTTCATCGCGTCGCAACTCGGCAACGTCATCATGTCGTCGGCGAGCGAACGCGACCGCGGCGAGGCGGGTGGGCTGCAGGGCACCGCCCAGAACATCGGTACGTCGGTGGGTGTCGCGATGCTCGGCGCGCTGTTGGTGGCCTCGTTGAGCGCCGGCTTCAATCAGGCGGCGCAGTCCGATCCGGACCTGTCGGCGCAGACCAAAAGTCGCATCGCCCAGGCATCCGAAGACGGCATCGAGATCATCAGCATGGACCAGCTGGAATCCGTGGCCCAGGAGAACGCGATCCCGGAGGCGGAGGTGCAGACGCTGGTCGACGGCTACGTGGACGCCCAGATCTCCGCGATCAAGGGTGCCATCCTGTTGGTGATCTTCCTGGGCGCGATCGGCTTGGTGATAGCACGACGGCTGCCGCGGATTCCGGGCGCCGAACTCGGCGATCCGAATCCCGACGGCAGCCGCCGAACACAGGATGCGTGAGGTAGTTCAGCTTCCGAGGATCTTCGCCTTCTGCGCCGCGAACTCCTGCTCGGTCAGAATGCCCTGCTGATACAGCGCCCCGAGTTCCTTGAGTTGCGCGATGGGATCCTGCGCGGGCGCCGCGGCAGCCGGTGCGGGAGCGGGGGGCGGCGGCGGAGGTGCGGGCGCCGCAGCCGGTTGTGCGTACCGCTGCTGATTGTCGTATTCCTGCTGTGCCCAACGGTTGGCCTGCCGCCGTGAGACGCGGTTGCTGACCGATGTGGCGGTGCCGGCGATGACCGCGGTACGTGCGGCCGCGCGGATGAGTCCGGGCATGGTGTTCTCCTTCGTGGATGTCGGTGGTGGAGGCGGAGCGGCCGTATGCGCGCCGCCCCGCCGGATCAGGCTTCCGCGGCCTCGAGGGCTTCGACGAAGGCGTCCATCGGGATTCGGCCCGACGCCACCATCTGGGCGCCGTTGCGGCGCAGGGCCGACGCGAACGGCGCCGCCCAGGCGTTCTCGTAGACGAGGATCGCCGCGGCGGTGCCCGGCTCGAGCACCGATGCGGCCTCGGCGAGATCGTCGTCGCCGATCAACGAACTCGCCGCGCCGTCGAGAACCTCGAAATCCACTCCGAGTTGGTCGAGTTCGAGCTCGACCAGCGTTCCGTCCTCACCCTTCTGGACGAAGGCGAGGTCGATGATGCGGATGATCCCCCGATCGACCAGTTCAACGAGGTACGGGATCGCCTCCCCGGTCGGCTGCTGACCGCTCCACTCCAGCACTATGTAATCGATGGGTCCGATGTCCTGAACGACTTCTTCGGTCATGACGGCTTCCTCGCTGCGTCGCGATTGACAAGGTGAGGGCCGATCGTCGCATGACGCAATGCACGACCGTCCCGACACGATCGTAGTGGGAACCGACGAAACCTGGTGCGCTTACCGGAGGTCCACCACCTCGTCGTCCGGGGCGTCGTCATAGAGCTTGGTGATCTGCTCGGCGTACTTCGACGCGATCGGCTTGCGCCGCAACTTCATCGTCGGAGTCAGTTCGTCACCGCCCGGGTCCCACGCGACCGGCACGATGGTGAACCGCTTGACCTGCTCGACCCGCGACAGCTTCTGGTTGCCCTCGCGCACCGCAGCGGTGATCTCGTCGACGATCTCGCGCCGGCTCGACAGGGTGGCCATGTCCGCATCGGGGATGTTGAGATGCTTCGCACGGGCTGCGGCCGCATCCGGGTCGAGCACGATCAACGCCGAGATGTACGGCTTGCCGTCGCCGATGGCCACGACCTGACCGATCAACGACGACGCCGCCTTCATCGCATTCTCGATGTTGGTGGGCGACATGTTCTTGCCCGACTCGTTGATGATCAGTTCCTTCTTGCGATCGACGATGGTGACGTTGCCCTCGTCGTCGATCTTGGCGATGTCGCCGGTGGCCAGCCAGCCGTCGGCGTCGATGGTCTCCGCGGTCTTGTCGGGCTGTTTGCGGTACCCGCGCATCACCACCGGGCCACGGATGAGCAACTCACCGTCGTCGCCGAGTTTCGCCTCGACACCGGTCACGGTCTTGCCGACCGTCCCGATCTTCAGGTTCTCCGACGTGGTCATGGTGGACACACCCGTGGTCTCCGACATACCCCACACCTCGAGCACGGGGATGCCGAGTCCGAGGAAGAACTCCAACACCTCCGCCGGGATGGCGGCGGCACCCGACCCGGCGAAGTGGACCTGGTCCATGCCGATCGCGGTGCGCACCTTGTTCAGGACCAGTTTGTCCGCCAGCCCGTGCTGGAGTCCATCGACACGGCCGGGAGAGCGGCCCTCGAGCTGCGCACGCGCGGAGGCGGCGCCTGCGCCGAGCGCCCACGCGGCGAGGTTCTTCTTGACCGGGCTCGACTCCTCGGACATCTTCGCCTCGATGCCGGCGCGGATCTTCTGCCAGACGCGCGGGACGCCGAAGAAGAAGGTGGGCCGCACCTCCGGCAATGCGGCGGCGATCTCCCGTGGATCGGGCACGGTGGTGATCTGGATGCCGCGCACCATGTTGGCCGCGTGGGAGGAGACCCGGTCGGCGATGTGTGCGGCCGGCAGGTAGGAGATCACCCTGTCGTCGAAGCTCGCCTTGACGTGCTTCTCGAGGGCGGCCAGCTCGGCGATGATGTTGCGGTGGGTGATCTCGACGCCCTTGGGCGGGCCGGTGGTGCCCGATGTGTAGATCAGGGTGGCCAGGTCGTCGGGCTGCACGGCCTTCCACGCGGCCTCGAAGTCGAACCCCTCGGGAGCTGCGGACTGCTCGAGGTCGGCCAGCGACATCGCGTCGCCGGACGAGCCGTCCACCACGATCGTCGTGGTCACATTGGTGTTGGCCGCCTTGATCGCCGGCAGGAACACCTGCTCCGTGATGACCACGGTGTTCTCGGCATTGCCGAACAGGTACTCGATCTGGTCGGGGGCGCTGGTGTTGTAGATCGAGAACGGAATCGCTCCCAGGTGCAGGGCCGCAGTGTCGATGAGGTGGAACTCCGGGCGATTGGTCAGCATGATGCCGACGGTGTCGCCGTGTCCCACCCCGAGCGCGGCCAGGCCGCGGGCGATCGCCTCGACCCGTTTTCCGTATTCGGCCCAGGTGATCTCCTGGATGCCGCCGACCGTCCGCAACGCAACAGCTCCGGGACGGATGGTGATCGACTGTTGAAACGCCTCAGGGAGCGTCGCGACCTGTGCGCCGCTCTCGTGCGGAAAGGTGATCAGTTCTGTGTGCGTCATGACCGGTGTCCTCGCTAGTCCCGTCTCGGTGGTCGGGATCACAGTACCCAGCGCGCAGCGCCCTGAACAGGGTTCGACGAGATTGGTAATCGGGAAGTAAAAAACGGTTGTCAGCGTGACGTTCTCGCGTCACGAACTCGTCGTCAGACGCTCACCGGGCGGGTCTCCCACGCGCCCCCGCCGGTCAACTCGAGAACCTCGGTGTGATGCTGGTCGGTGGTGCTGCGATGGCTGACCGACACCAGGATCATCTCGGGCAGTTCCTCCCGGATCAGGGTGTAGAGCGAGTACTCGAGACCCTCGTCGACCGCCGACGTCGCCTCGTCCATGAACACCACCTCGGGGCGGGTCAGCAGGATGCGCGCGAACGCCACCCGCTGTTGCTCCCCCGGCGACAGCACCTTCGACCAGTCCTCCTCCTCGTCGAGGCGATCCACCAAATGCGGTAGGAAAACGCGTTGCAGCGCGGATCTGATGGCGTCGTCGCCGACGTCATCGGGTGCGGACGGGTAGGCGACCGCGGTCCGCAGATCGCCGAGCGGGATGTAGGGGATCTGGGAGAGGAAGAGGGTGCGGTCGCCGGAGGGACGTGCGAAGTCACCGTCGATGAACGGCCACAGGCCCGCGAGACCACGGAGGAGCGTGGTTTTCCCGGACCCCGAACGCCCTTTGACAACGAGCGAATCGCCCGGATCCAGCGACAGGTTCAGGTCGTTGATCAGTTGATTGCCGTCAGGGGTGGTGATGTCGATGTCGGTGAGCCGAACCGCGCGATCTCGGTCGGTCGTCGACATGGCCGGCATCTCCCGCGACTCCCGGTTCGCCTTCTCCAGGCCATTGAGTCGGATCAGCGACGCACGGAAGTCGGCGAAGTTGTCGTAGGCCTCGCGGAAGAACGACAACGAATCGTGGACGTTTCCGAACGCGACGGCTGTCTGGTTCATGTCACCGAGGGTGATGGTTCCGGAGAAGAACCGTGGGGCCTGGATGATGTAGGCGAACACGACCGACGTCTGGTTGACGACGAAGTTCCACCCGTTGAACTTCAGCGTCCGGAACACGATTCGCCAGAAGTTGTGCACCACATCACCGAAGCGTGCCAACAACCCGAAACGCTCCACGCCCTCGCCGTGGTACAACGCGACGTTCTCAGCTCCATCGCGCACGCGCACGAGTGCATAACGGAAGTTCGCGGTCAATCGTTCACGGAGGAAGTACAACCGAATCAGCGGTCTGCCGATCCAGAAGGCGACGACCGTGGACACCAACACGAACATGTACACGAACCAGACCATCGCGCGCGGGACCTCGGTGCCGAGAACCGACATCGGGCCGCTGAGATCCCAGAGGATCTTCGTGAACGACACGATCGTGATGATCGCGGGGATGACCCCATTGGTCGACGAACCTCCGAATCCGAACACCAACTGCCTGCTCGACGAGGCGACGTTGGTGATGTCCATTTCGATCCGCTGGTCCGGGTTGTCGACTCCGGGCTGGATCGCGGAGTCGGGACCGTCTGACCTGCTGTCGACAAACCTGTTCCGGTAGAACGCTTTACCGCCCAGCCAGTCGGCTGTGGTCCGCGCCGTCATGTACTCGCGCAACTTGATCTCGAATGCGGCGCCCACGTACAGCTCGACCAATGTCCGCACGACGTGAACGGTGGCGATGATTCCGAAGATCCCCATGGCGGTCCAGAAGCCCGACTGACCTGCATCGAGTGCCGCCTGGTCACCGCTGGCCAGACCTTCGGCCGCCAACTGCAGCGACGCGAACATGTCGTTGCCCTGGTAGGAGAACAATACGGTCAGGCGGACGCCGGCAACGGTCAGGAAGAGCAAGACCGCGACCAGCGCCCAGGCCAGCACACGTGTGTGACGGTCGACAAAAAAGCCGCCGGCCACTCGCCAGTAGCCGCGGCCCCAGTTCGTGAACCTCGCCAATAGAAAACCGACCAGCAACAGGCCGACAAGGGAAATGCCGTAGACAATCCCGATCCACCGCAGGGAAGCCAGGAGCTCGCTGCCCCAGTCGATACTCTCGCCCACGCGTCCCCCTCCATGCACACCGCGGTATCAGCCGCCGATCGAAGATCGCCGAAGTGTAACCCGTGGGCGGGCTTCACACCCGGCAACTGCGCTGGGTCACGGCAACGGGCGCAGCACCACTCCTTGGGAGAGCGCCGATTCGGAGACGGTCTCCTGGAAGGCATCTCCGACGCGGACGACGTATCCTCCACGGGCGGACGGCACTTCGTCGGCGGTGAACGGCATCTCGCAGCGGCCGTCCTCGGTGCGCCGCGGACCCAGCGCCGTCGTGGCGAGATCTTCGCCGGTCTCGTCGTAGATGCGAACCGCGGCACCGGGAGTGATCTGCCCCTGGCCGGTCGGGCACACGACCACACCCCGGGCGGTGAACATGGCGGCGTTGACGGAGCCGATCCCGAGCGCGACGACCGCGACGGCGGCCAGCGCCAGTCCCGCGACGGCGCTGACGATGATGATCGGCGAGCGGGTGCGACGCTGCCAGGTGCGTTGCGGCCGCATGGGTCCCGAGGGCAGCCAGTACGCGGGCCGCGCGGGCGCATGGTGCGCGCCGTCGGGCCGGGGTGGCTCGGCGGAGGTCATGGCGACCAGTGTGCCATTGGCGACGAGATGTACCGGTGGCCGTGCTCTCGACGAGCTAAGCGACCACCGGACACGTCACTTCTTCGGCGGGAAGTACTTGATGAGCGCTTCCTGGACGACCGAGGTCGCGAGGGTGCCGTCACGCATCCAGAAGCGCCCGGACCCCATGCCGCGGGAGCCGGAGGCCACCGGCGACCGGGTGGCGTAGAGCATCCAGTCGTCGAACCGGAACTCGCGGTGGAACCACATCGAGTGGTTGACGGTGGCGGCGAACAGCCGGTCGATACCCCAGGAGAGACCGTGGGTGGTGATGATCGAGTCGAGCACGGTGGTGTCCGAGGCGTAGCACATGGCCGCGACGTGCAGGATCCGGTCGTCGGGCATCGCGCCGTCGGCCTTCATCCACACCCGGTTGTCCTTGAGCTTCTCTCCCGCGTCCCGCATCTTCCACGTCGGGTCGTTGGCGAACCGGATGTCGATCGGGTGAAGGGCATTGACGAACGTGGCGATCCGATCCTCGTAGCCCTTGAAGTGTTCGCCGAGCGGCGGCAGTTCCTCCGGGTACGGGACCTGCGGGATCTCGACCGCGTGCTCGAGTCCGGCCGCGTTGTCCTGGAACGCGACGAGCATGGTGAACACCTCGGCGCCGTCCTGCATCGCCGTCACCTGGCGGTTCGCGAACGCCTTGCCGTCACGGAACCGGGCGACGTGGTACTCCATCGGCTTGTTGACGTCGCCGCCGCGGATGAAGTGCGCGTGCAGTGCGTGCACAGGTGGGGTACCCCGGGTGAGCGTGCGTGACGCGGCGACCACGCCCTGTCCCAGCAACTGTCCACCGAACGTCCGGGCCGTCTTCTGCTCGGGGTGCTGCCCGATGAAGAGGT
Source organism: Gordonia prachuapensis (assembly GCF_036350515.1). NCBI lineage: Bacteria > Bacillati > Actinomycetota > Actinomycetes > Mycobacteriales > Gordoniaceae > Gordonia > Gordonia prachuapensis. The sequence continues at coordinate 35,818 of NZ_JAZDUE010000006.1, forward strand.
CGTCGTCACGCTGTTCGACGTCGAGCAGGGCGAGCAGCTTGCCGAGGTCCTCGGATTGTGCGGTCATGAGAGCACACCCTATGTGTTCGGGGTCGCGTCACCGAGCGCGGCTTGCGGCGGGCCCTTCGTGACGCATCGCTCGTTCCTCGCGAGGCTCCTCAGGGACCGGGGGTGGGGACGCCTCGCGAGGCTCCTCAGGGACCGGGGTGGGGTCTCGGGTCTCGATACGCCTCCTCGCTGCCGCTCGTCGGCTACTCGACCAGCGGAAGGGGAGCGCTCGGTGGCTACTCGGGCGGCCCTTCGTGACGCATCGCTCGTTCCTCGCGAGGCTCCTCAGGGACCGGGGTGGGGTCAGTGGTCCTGTTCGCCGATGCGGTGCACGTGGATCATGTTGGTGGAACCGACGGTTCCCGGGGGAGCGCCCGCCACGATCACCACGACGTCGCCTTCGTCGAGTCGCCCGATCTTCAACAGCTGGTGGTCGACCTGATCGATCATGTGGTCGGTGGTGTCTACGTGATTGACGATGAACGTCTCGGTGCCCCAACTCAATGCGAGCTGGCTCCGCACCTCCTGCATCGGGGTGAACGCGAGCAGTGGCAGCCGGGAGTGCAGTCGCGCCAGCCGGCGGACGGTGTCACCGGATTGGGTGAACGCCACCAGCGCCTTGACCTCGAGCCGTTCCCCGATGTCGCGGGCAGCGTAGGAGATGATGCCGCGTTTGGTGCGCGGCACATGTGAGAGCGGCGGCACGTCTCGCGGACCGGATTCCACCGCGTGGCAGATCTTGTTCATGGTGCGGACCGCGTCGATCGGCCAACTGCCGATCGAGGTCTCACCCGAGAGCATCACGGCGTCGGCGCCGTCGAGCACCGCGTTGGCGACGTCCGATGCCTCGGCGCGTGTCGGACGCGAGTTCTCGATCATCGACTCCAGCATCTGTGTGGCGACGATGACGGGCTTGGCGTTCTCGCGCGCCATCTGGATCGCCCGCTTCTGCACCAGCGGGACCTGCTCGAGCGGCAGTTCCACACCCAGGTCGCCGCGGGCGACCATGATCGCGTCGAACGCCAGCACGATCGCCTCGAGGTTGTCGATGGCCTCCGGCTTCTCCAGCTTCGCGATCACCGGAACCCGGCGGCCCACCCGATCCATCACCTCGTGGACGAGCTCGATGTCGGCGGGGCTGCGCACGAACGAGAGGGCGATCATGTCCACGCCCAGCTTCAACGCGAACTCCAGGTCGGCGATGTCCTTCTCGGACAGGGCCGGCACCGACACGCTCATCCCGGGCAGCGACAATCCCTTGTTGTTGCTGACCGGTCCGCCCTCGGTGACCCGGCAGACCACGTCGTTGCCGTCGACGGCGGTCGCGGTCAGGCCGACCTTGCCGTCGTCGACGAGCAGGCGGTCGCCGACGGAGGCGTCCTCCGCGAGCTGCTTGTAGGTGGTCGACACCCGGTCCGGGGTGCCCTCGACGTCGTCGACGGTGATGCGGACCTCGTCACCGGTCTCCCACATCACCTGGCCATTCAGCGCTCCGTCATCGCGGAACTTGCCCAGTCGGATCTTGGGTCCCTGCAGGTCGGCGAGCACACCCACGGCCTTGCCGGCGGCATCGCTGGCCTTCCGGACCCGGGCGTAGGTCTCGCGATGGACCTCATGGCTACCGTGGCTCATGTTCATCCGGGCCACATCCATGCCCGCTTCGACGAGCTCTTTGAGCTTCTCGTCCGAGCTCGTGGCCGGACCAAGGGTGCAGACGATTTTTGTTCGACGTGTCACTTCAGCCACTCTAGTCCGGTTGTCACGCCATCTCTATCCCGGCGACGATTGGTCACCTGAGCGCCACGTCGGATTCGAAATGGTCACCGCACCGACAGCGGCAAAGCTGCCGGCCGGACCGGCGACGGCAGATCCGAGCCACCCATCAGGAACTCGTCGACGGCCCGAGCTGTCGACCGCCCTTCGGCGATCGCCCACACGACGAGGGAGGCGCCGCGGTGCGCATCACCACAGACGAACACGCCGGGCGCATCGGTCTGCCAATCGCTTCCACACGACAGGACTCCCCTGCGGTTGGGCTCCAACGAAAGGTCGTCGAGCAGCGGGCCACCGCGGACGCCGGCAAAGCCGATCGCGAAAAGCGCCATGTCGCAGGGGATCTCGAACTCGTCGCCGACGGGTGTGACCACCCGGCGACCGTCGGGTTCACGGGAGACCTGCACCTCGGCGAGCACCATCATGGTCACGTTGCCGTCGCTGTCACCCACGAACCGCTGCACCGCCACCTCGTACTTACGCACACCGCCCTCGGCGTGTGCCGACGACGTCCGCATCACGAGCGGCCAGGTGGGCCACGGGGATCGGTCGTCGTCGCGGTCCTCCGGGAGCGCCGGGTTGTAGTCGAGCTGCACCACCGAGGCGGCCCCCTGGCGATGCGCGGTCCCCAGGCAGTCGGCGCCGGTGTCACCGCCGCCGATGATGACGACATGCTTGCCGGCTGCGGTGATCGGCGTCGGGCCGTCACCCTCACATTCCTTGTTCGCCGGGACGAGGTGCTCCATCGCCAGGTGGACACCATTGAGGTCGCGGCCGGGAACCGGGTTGTCGCGGGCCTCCATGGCCCCGATGGCGAGCACGACGGCGTCGTGGCGTGAGCGCAGGTCGTCCACCGACAGATCGACGCCGACGTCGCAGCTCGTGACGAATTCCGTGCCCTCGGCACGCATCTGCGCGACGCGACGGTCGACGTCGGACTTGGGCAGTTTGTACTCCGGGATGCCGTAGCGCAGCAGTCCGCCGAGCCGGTCGTCGCGCTCGTAGACCGTCACCTCGTGTCCTGCACGGGTGAGCTGCTGCGCGGCCGCGAGACCGGCCGGCCCCGAACCCACCACGCCGACCGATTTGCCCGTTGTGGCCGCGGGCGGCTCGGGACCGATGATCCCTTCGGCCCACGATTCGTAGGCGATGGTCTTCTCGACGCGTTTGATCGTGACACTGCCGCCGGTGGTGGCCTCCGAGATCGACAGCACGCACGCCGCCTCACACGGTGCCGGACACACCAGCCCGGTGAACTCGGGGAAATTGTTCGTCGCGTGCAGTCGCGCGCTCGCCGCGTCCCATCGTCCCCGCCGCACCAGGTCGTTCCACTCCGGGATCAGATTGCCCAGTGGGCAGCCGGCAGTCCCCGAGTGACAGAACGGAATGCCGCAATCCATACACCGGCGGGCCTGCTCGGAGACCTCGGTCAACTCGAGCATCGGGTTGTCGGGATGGGCGTACACGTCGCCCCAGTCCTGCACCCGCTCCCCGACCGGCCGGTACCTGGACTCCTTCTTCCCGACTTCCAGAAATCCGCGTGGATCAGCCACGTGCCGCCTCCATGATCGCTGAATCGACGTCGCGCCCTTCGGCTTCTGCCATCCGCGCGGCGTCGAGAACTCGTTTGTAGTCGCTCGGCATCACCTTGGTGAAGGCCAGGCATCGCCGTGGCCAGTCGGCGAGCATCGACGCGCCGATGGCCGACCCGGTCAGCTCGGTGTGGGTGGCGATGGTGTCGTGCAGGAACTGCAGATCGTCCGGGTCGGGGCGGAGGAGTTCGACCATCGCCGTGTTGACCTTGCCGGGGTCGAGGTCGTACACGTACGCGATGCCGCCGGACATACCGGCTGCGAAGTTTCGGCCGGTCGGTCCGAGGATCACCACGCGACCGCCGGTCATGTATTCGCAGGCATGGTCACCGACACCCTCGACGACCGCGGTGGCGCCCGAGTTGCGCACCGAGAACCGTTCGCCGACCCGTCCCCGCAGATACACCTTGCCGGAGGTCGCGCCGTAGAGGATGGTGTTGCCCGCGATCACCTGGTCCTCGGCGATGAACCATGCGTCCGGATTCGGTGCGACGATGATCTTCCCGCCGCATAGCCCCTTGCCGACATAGTCGTTGGTGTCACCGGAGAGCTTGATGGTGACGCCTGGCGGCAGGAACGCGCCGAGCGACTGGCCGGCCGACCCGGTCAGTTGAACGGTGATGGTGTCCTCGGCGAGACCTTCGGCCCCGTAGCGGCGGGTGACCTCGGCGCCGAGCAACGTGCCGACCGTCCGGTTCACGTTGCGTACCGGAAGTTCCAGCGTCACCGGATGCGCGTCTTCGAGGGCGCCCTCGGCGAGCTGGATGAACGTCTGGTCGAGGGCACGGTCGAGGCCGTGGTCCTGGCCGCGGAGGCGCCGCGTCGGACCCTTGTCCTCGAACTTGCGGAAGATCGGCGTGAGGTCGAGGCCCTTGCTCTTCCAGTGCGCCACCGCCTCGTCGGTGTGCAACCGCTGCGACTGCCCGATGGCTTCGTCGAGAGTGCGATAACCCAACTGCGCCAGATACTTCCGGACATCCTCGGCGATGAACCGGAAGAAGTTGACCAGGTGCTCGGCCTGCCCGGTGAACCGCGACCGCAGCACCGGATTCTGCGTGGCCACGCCCACCGGGCAGGTGTCGAGGTGGCAGACACGCATCATGATGCATCCGGCGACGATGAGCGGCGCGGTCGAGAAGCCGTATTCCTCGGCCCCCAGCAGCGCCGCCATGATGACGTCGCGCCCGGTACGCAGGGCGCCGTCGCACTGCACGGTGATGCGGTCACGCAGACCGTTGAGCATGAGCGTTTGCTGCGCATCGGCCAGGCCGATCTCCCACGGTGTGCCGGCATGCTTGAGCGACGTCAACGGCGATGCACCCGTTCCGCCGTCGTGGCCGGAGATGAGGACGACGTCGGCGTGCGCCTTGGACACGCCGGTGGCCACCGTGCCGACCCCGACGGCACTCACCAATTTGACGTGGATGCGCGCATCCTTGTTCGCGTTCTTGAGGTCGTGAATGAGTTGGGCGAGGTCCTCGATGGAGTAGATGTCGTGGTGTGGCGGCGGCGAAATCAGCGCGACACCCGGCGTGGAATGACGCGTCTTGGCGATCCACGGATACACCTTGTACGCCGGGAGTTGGCCGCCCTCACCGGGTTTCGCGCCCTGCGCCATCTTGATCTGGATGTCGGTTGCGTTGGTCAGATAGTCGCTGGTGACCCCGAACCGTCCCGATGCCACCTGTTTGACGGCGCTGCGACGTTCCGGGTCGTAGAGGCGGTCGACGTCCTCGCCGCCCTCACCCGAGTTGGAGCGTCCACCGATCCGGTTCATCGCGATCGCGATCGTCTCGTGCGCCTCCGCCGAGATCGACCCGTAGCTCATCGCGCCGGTGTTGAACCGGGTCATGATGGCCTCGACCGGCTCGACCTCCTCGAGCGGGATAGGGTCCCGGGCGGACAGATCGAAATCGAACAGGCCGCGCAGCGTGCCGCCTTCGCGGGAGAGCTTGTCGACCTCGTCGGAGTACTTCTGGAAGATCTCCGCCTGACCGGTCTTGGTGGCGTGCTGCAGCAGGAAGATCGTCTCCGGGGTGAACAGATGCAGTTCGCCCTCCCGGCGGTACTGGTACTCGCCGCCGACATCGAGGCGGCGGTAGACCTGCTCGGTCGGGTTCTCCGGGAACGCGCGGTGGTGACGGATCCGCACCTCTTCGGCGAGTTCGTCGAGGCCCACGCCCTCGATCCGGGAGACGGTCCGGGTGAAGTATTCCTTGACGACCGCCGAGGACAGTCCCACCGCCTCGAACGCCTGCGCGCCGGTGTAGGAGCTGATGGTGGAGATGCCCATCTTGCTCATCACCTTGAGCACACCCTTGCCGAGCGCCTCCAGATAGTTTCGCGCGGCCTTCGACGGTGTGACACCGATCAGTTCGCCCTCGCCGATCAGGTCGTCGATCGTCTCGAGTGCCAGGTAGGGATTGACCGCGGCGGCGCCGAAGCCGATGAGCAGGGCGATGTGGTGCACCTCGCGGGCGTCGCCGGACTCGATGACGAGGGCGACCTTGGTGCGTTCCTTGGTCCGGACCAGGTGGTGATGCACCGCCGACGTCGCGAGCAGCGACGGGATCGGCGCATGCTCACGATCGGTGTGCCGATCGGAGATGACGAGCGTGGTGTGGCCTTCAGCGATCGCCTGGCTGGCCCGCATCCGCAGATCCTCGAGAGCGTCGGCGAGACCCTGACCGCCCTCGGCGACCTCGTACAGGCCGTGCAGCACCTTCGCCGACAGGCCCGGGTTGTCCCCGTCGTCGTTGATGTGGACGAGTTTGGCGAGGTCGTCGTTGCCGATGACCGGCCAGTGCAGCAGGATCTGCCGGCACGAGGCCGCGGTCGGCGCCAGCAGATTCTGCTCGGGCCCCATCACGCGGGCCATCGAGGTCACGATCTCTTCGCGGATGGCGTCCAGCGGCGGGTTGGTGACCTGCGCGAACAGTTCGACGAAGTAGTCGTAGAGCAGGCGGGACCGCTTGGAGAGGACGGCGACGGGGGTGTCGGTGCCCATCGAACCGAGCGGCTCGTATCCGGCCGCCGCCATCGGGGTGAGCAGGACGCGCAGATCCTCCTCGGTGTATCCGAACGACAGCTGCCGACGCACCACCGTGTTGTGGTTGGGCTTGTAGACGGGGCGCGCGGGGAGCGTCGCGATGTCGAGCAGGCCGGCATGCAGCCACTCGTCGTAGGGCTCGGCGTGGATCAGGTCGGCCTTGATCTCCTCGTCGGGGATGATGCGTCCCTGCTGCGTGTCGACGAGGAACATACGACCGGGCTCCAGCCGGCCCTTCGCGACCACGTCGTCGACGGGGATGTCGAGGACGCCGGACTCGGAGGCGAGGATGACCCGACCGTCGCGGGTCTGCCACCACCGACCGGGACGCAGACCGTTGCGGTCGAGCACCGCCCCGACGACCGTGCCGTCGGTGAAGGTAACGCACGCCGGACCGTCCCACGCCTCCATCAGCGACGCGTTGAACTGCAGGAATGCCCGCCGCTTCGGATCCATCACCGGCACGTTCTCCCACGCCTCGGGGACCATCAGCATCACGGCGTGGTGCACGCTGCGCCCGCCGAGGTGCAGCAGTTCGAGCACTTCGTCCAGCGACGCCGAGTCCGAGGCGTCGGGCGTGCAGATCGGGAAGGCGCGTTTGAGGTCGCCGGGGATGAGATCGGTCTCGAGCAGGGCCTCGCGGGCACGCATGCGGTTGCGGTTGCCGCGCACGGTGTTGATCTCCCCGTTGTGTGCGACGAACCGGAACGGGTGGGCCAGCGGCCACGAGGGGAAGGTGTTGGTCGAGAAGCGCGAGTGGACGATGGCGATCGCGCTGTGGCAGCGGTCATCGCGCAGGTCGTCGTAGTAGAGTGGGAGCTGCATCGTCGTGAGCATGCCCTTGTAGACCATGGTGCGGCTCGACAGCGACGGGAAGTACAGACCGGTGCCTGCCTCCTCGATCTCCGGTGTCAGACGCTCGGCCTGCTTGCGGAACGGATAGATGAAGCGGTCGAGGTCGAGTCCTCCGATCCGGCGCTCGCCGTCGGCCGGATCGACGGTGACGAACAACTGCATCATGTAGGGCATGCAGCCGAGCGCGGTCTCGCCGATGTCGGCACCCTCGACGTCGACGGGCAGTTCGCGCCATCCGAGGATGGTGATCCCCTCGTCGTCGGCGAGTGCGGTCACCCGCTCGATTGCACGCTCACGCAGGGCCGGGTCCGCCGGGAGAAAGCAGTTGCCGGCGGCATAGGTGTTCTCGCCGGCCGAGGTCGGCGCGGGCAGGTCGAAATCGACCACCGCGCGGAGTAGTTCGTCGGGGAGCTGGATGAGGATGCCCGCGCCGTCACCGCTGTTCACCTCGGCGCCTGCGGCACCACGATGCTCCAGGTTCTCCAGGGCGAGGAGACCGTCGGCGACGATCGAATGCGACCGCCGTCCGTACACGTCGGTGACCATCGCGACGCCGCACGAATCGACTTCTGCGGCGGGGTCGTACAGCCCCTGCTTGGCCGGCAACGCTGAAAACAACATCTCGAACCTCCACTCGACTCGCTGACGAATCGCAAATGCTCGATTGTCCTCAGGGACAACGCTGGCCCGTGGAGCAATGTCGGTGGCTGTAGTCGGATGGGCTGATCCGGCGCACCGTGATTCACCACTCTATCCGACCGAATCAGGCAATGCCGTCTACTGCGAGGCGATCGATGCCGGAGGTGGTGTGATTCCGGTGACGTGGGTGGCGCTAGGTGCGGTCGGTGTCGTCGGGGGTGCTGTCGGCGTCATCGAGGGTGCCGTCGGCATCATCCGGGGTGCCGTCGGCATCATCCGGGGTGCCGTCGGCATCATCCGGGGTGCCGTCGGCATCATCCGGGGTGCCGTCGGCGTCATCGTCCGGGGTGCCGTCGGCGTCATCGTCCGGGGTGCCGTCGGCGTCATCGTCCGGGGTGCCGTCGGCGTCATCATCCGGGGTGCCGTCGGCGTCATCATCCGGGGTTCCGTCGGCGTCATCATCCGGGGTTCCGTCGGCGTCATCATCCGGGGTGCCGTCGGCGTCATCCGGGGTGCCGTCGGCGTCATCCGGGGTGCCGTCGGCGTCATCCGGGGTTCCGTCGGCATCGGGGGTGTCGGATTCGAGCACCCACGCGTCGGAGGAACTCGACGATTCGAGGGGTTCGCCCTGCGCGTCGCGGGGGGTGTGGCGGGCGATCGCGGCGGCGAGCGCCGCCTCTGCGGCGCTCGAGGTCCGGCCGGCGGCCTGCGCCTCGGCCTCGACGTCGTGGTCCGGCCCGTCCTCGCGGTCGTCGACATACCCGATCGCGCCGAGCGCTTCCAGCTCCGCTGCGCGCTCCGGGTGATAGATCGAGAGCCCCTGCTCACGCCCCCGCGGGGCGAGCACGAAGTAGGCTGCCGCGCAGGCGAAGACCAACACGGCCGTGAACACGTTGATGCGGGTGCCGAAGATGTGGGTCGCCGGGTCGGTCCGCATCAGCTCGATGCCGAACCGTCCGACGCAATAACCGGCGACGTAGAGAGCGAACAAACGGCCGTGCCCGATGCGGAAGTACCGGTCGACGAGGACCAGCACGATCACGACGAAGATGTTCCACAGCATCTCGTAGAGGAACGTCGGGTGGACGACCGCGACGACGACCCCGTTGGATGTGCCCGCGATCAGGCCCGGATCGGCGAACCCGCTGGAGTCGACCCGTTCGTAGATCTCCAGACCCCACGGGAGCGTGGTCTCCGCGCCGTAGAGTTCCTGGTTGAAGTAGTTGCCGAGACGGCCGATCGCCTGTGCGAGCAGGATGGCCGGGGCGAGTGCGTCGCCGAACGGCGGCAGTTTGATGCCGTGCCGACGCGCCCCGATCCATGCGCCGAGCGCACCGAAAGCCACGGCGCCCCAGATGCCGAGACCGCCGTCCCAGATCTTGAGCGCATCGATCGGCTCCTTGGGACCGTCACCGAAGTAGGTCTGCCAATCCGTGGCGACGTGATACAGCCGACCGCCGATCAAACCGAACGGGACCGCCCAGATCGCGACGTCGAGGACCTCACCCTCCTGGCCTCCGCGGGCCTTCCAGCGACGATTGCCCCAGAAGACGGCGACGATGATTCCGGCGATGATGCACAGCGCATACGCGCGGATCGGGAACGGACCCAGATTCCAGACCCCTTCGGGAGGGCTGGGGATGTAGGCCAGAATGGCCGCTGTCGAATGTGTCGTTCCGTCGATCATCGGCCCAGCAAGGGGTGTCGGCACCGTCACGCTGCCACCCTAGCCGACGGTGAGACGTCGGAGATCAGGGTGCCGCCGGCGCCGGAGAGCGTACCCCGTCGGCCAGTTCGGCGACCAGCGATCCCAAGGCGTCGGTGCCGGTCTTGGCAGCGCTCACCAGCGCGGACCCCACGATGACACCATCGGCATAGCCAGCGATCTCCGCCGCCTGGGCGCCGCTGCGTACCCCGAGCCCCACGCCGATCGGGATGTCGGAGTGGGCGCGGACCCGGGCACAGAGTTCCGGCGCGGCGTCGGAGACGGCATCACGTGCTCCGGTGACACCCATGGTGGATGCGGCATAGATGAAGCCCCGCGAGACATCGACGGTCATCGCCAGGCGTTCCTCGGTCGAGGACGGCGCGATCAGGTAGATGCGGTCCAGGTCGTGCTCGTCCGACGCCGCATGCCAGGCGGCCCCTTCTTCGGGGATCAGGTTGGGGGTGATGATGCCGGCTCCGCCGGCGTTGGACAGATCACGCGCGAAGCGGTCGACTCCGTACTGGAGGATCGGGTTCCAGTAGCTCATCACGACGGCCTGCCCGCCGGCGTCGGCGATCGCGGCCACGGCGGTGATCACGTCTCGCACCCGCACACCGTTGCTGAGCGCGGTGTCGGCGGCCTCCTGGATGGTCGGGCCGTCCATCACCGGGTCGGAGTACGGCACGCCGACCTCGATGATGTCGCAGCCGGCCGCCACCATCGTCCGGAAGAAGTCGACGGACTCGTCGACCGTGGGGTATCCGACCGGCAGATATCCGATGAGGGCGCTGTGGCCCTCGTCGCGGCAACGCGCGAAGGTCGGCCCCAGCCGTGAGGGCGCGGTCTTGGCGATCGGCGCGGCGCTCATGTCGTCTCCCCTGTCTGCTCGCCTCCGGCCGCGGCCTCGTCCTGTGAGGGCGGCTTGTCGAACAGGTGGAACCATCGGGCGGCGGTGTCGACGTCCTTGTCGCCGCGGCCGGACAAACTGACGACGATGATCGCCCCCTCGCCCAGTTCCTGACCGAGCTTCAGCGCGCCGGCGACCGCGTGTGCGGATTCGATGGCCGGGATGATGCCCTCGCGCCGACTCAACAGAGCCAGCGCATCCATGGCCTCGGAGTCGGTGATCGGCCGATACTCGGCTCGGCCGGTGTCCTTGAGGTAGGCGTGCTCAGGGCCGACGCCGGGATAGTCGAGTCCGGCCGAGATCGAGTGCGACTCGATCGTCTGGCCGTCCTCGTCCTGCAGCAGATAGGAGTAGGCGCCCTGGAAGGCGCCCGGCGTCCCACCGGTGAATGTGGCTGCGTGCCGTCCGGTCTCGACGCCGTCGCCGGCAGCTTCGTAGCCCACCAGGCGCACGTCGGGGTCGTCGATGAACGGGTGGAAGATGCCGATGGCGTTGGAGCCGCCGCCGACGCAGGCCACGACGGCGTCGGGCAGACGTTCGGCTTGTTCGACGATCTGGGCGCGGGCCTCGAGACCGACGACGCGCTGCAGATCGCGCACCATCGTCGGGAACGGGTGCGGCCCGGCGGCCGTGCCGAAGCAGTAATAGGTGTTGTGCGCGTTGGTGACCCAGTCGCGCATCGCCTCGTTGATGGCGTCCTTGAGGGTGGCCGAACCGTTGTCGACGGCGATCACCTCGGCGCCGAGCAGCCGCATCCGGGCGACGTTGAGCGCCTGACGGTCGGTGTCGACCCGGCCCATGTAGACAACGCATTCGAGGCCGAGCAGCGCGCAGGCCGTCGCCGTCGCGACCCCGTGCTGACCGGCCCCGGTCTCGGCGATGACCCGCGACTTGCCCATCCGCTGCGCGAGCAGGGCCTGCCCGAGGACGTTGTTGATCTTGTGCGAACCGGTGTGGTTGAGGTCCTCGCGCTTGAGGAAGATGCGGGCCCCGCCGGCGGCCTCGCGCAGCCGCACGGCCTCGTACAGCGGCGAGGGCCGACCGGTGTAGTCGCGCTGCAGCCGGTCGAGTTCGGCGAGGAAGTCGTCGTCGGCGCGGACCTTCTCGTAGGTGGTGGTGACCTCGTCGATCACCGCCATCAGCGCTTCCGGGACATGCCGGCCGCCGTAGACGCCGAAATGACCACCCTGGTCGGGTTCGATGGACGTGCGGGAGGCAAGGCCGGCGCTCGCGGCCGGGTAGGTGCTGACGCCTGAGCTGTCGGTGTTCGCGGTCACGGTTCTCTCGTCGTCGCTAGCGGGTTCGGGGGACGGAGAACGGCCGTCAGCGAACCGGTTTCGGGCAGGACGGGTGGGTACCCGCGGTGACCAGCTCGGAGACCGCGGCGCGCGGGTCACCGCTGGTGACCAGGCCCTCCCCGACCAGGACCGCGTCGGCGCCGGCGCCGGCGTAGGCGAGCAGGTCGGCGGTGCCGCGCACCCCGGACTCGGCCACTCGGATCACCTGGGTGGGCAGACCGGGCGCGATCCTGGCGAAACAGTCGCGGTCCACTTCGAGGGTCTTGAGGTTGCGGGCGTTGACGCCGACCACCGACGCACCCGCTTCCAGGGCGCGGTCGGCTTCCTCCTCGGTGTGCACCTCGACCAGGGCGGTCATGCCGAGGCTCTCGGTGCGGTCGAGCAGGGCGGCGAGCACGTTCTGTTCGAGGGCCGCGACGATCAGCAGGATGACGTCGGCGCCGTGGGCACGGGCCTCGTGGATCTGATACGGCCCGACGATGAAGTCCTTGCGCAACACCGGGATGTTCACCGCGGCGCGCACGCTGTCGAGGTCGGCCAGCGAACCACGGAAGCGACGCTCCTCGGTGAGGACGCTGATGATGCGCGCGCCGCCGGCCTCGTAGGCACTGGCGAGTTCGGCGGGATCACCGATCGCGGCCAGATCGCCACGCGACGGGCTCGCCCGCTTGACCTCGGCGATCACACCGATGCCGGGCTGACGCAAGGCGGCCATCGCGTCCTTGGCCTCAGGGGCCTTGGCCGAGGCCGCCTTGACGGCCGCATAGTCGACGACGGCCTCACGCGCGGCAACGTCGGCTCTCACTCCCTCGATGATGGAGTCGAGGACAGTCGGCGTACTCACGCAGTGGCCCCCTTTCGGTGTTCGTGTGTTCTCAGGGTAGACCGGCGCCGGATCTGGGCTGTGTTCGGGTTGGCCGATCAGGCACCGTGTTCGCGGCGCGGTTCGGGGTCATCGGGTGTGGCGTCCGGGCCGGAGGAATCGTCGACGTCGGTGGGATCGATTCCGGTGTCCAACGCGTCCCACATCATGCGTTCGTTGGTCGTGGGTTCTTCGTTACCGTCGGCGGCCGCCGGCGTCGCAGCGGTGTCGCGGTCGGCAGCCCCGTTCGGGTCGGACCCGGTCGTGCCGGCCTCATGTCCGTCGGTCCCGGCCGCGTCCGATCGGGTGGCCGTGCGCCGCTCGTGTTCGGCGAAGATCTGGCGCTCGAGTTCCGCGCGTCGCGCTCCGGGTGTCTGGTACTTCGACGACATCCCGGAGGCGCCGCCCGCGACCCGCAGGAGCAGGATCCCGGCCATCACGGCGCACACCGCGCCCACGAGGACGACCGCGGCGGCCCAGGAGTTGGTCGTGATGAGCAAGGGCTGGAACCGCCCGGGGATCTCGGCGGCCTCGGCGGCGTAACCCGATTCGGCCCCGTCGATGATCAACGACAGCGCCGGGATCGCCGACAACACGCCGGCGGCGGCGATGAGGATGGCGAGCAGCCGCAGACCCCACCCGCGGATCGAGAAGGCGGCGAGGATGGCGGCGAGCAGGACCAGGGCAAGCGGGGTCAGCCATGGACTCCAGTCGGCGCCCTTGACCTCGAACGTGCGCGGCGGTGCCAGTCCGTCCGAGGCGAGGACACGACACCAGACCAGCCGCGACGCCGACCACAAGGCCAGCGCCGAGGCCGCCAACAGGACCGCGGCGAGCATCTGACGCCGGCGCAGGTAGGACTTCGTGGCGGCTTCGGAGACCGTCGGGGAGGCCACGGATCCCGATGCGGACGGATCGTCTGACGCGGTCATCGCGACGCCGCCGACTCGTCGGCCGAACCGACCCGGCGCATGGTGCCTGCCGCGGCCACGGCGTTGAGTACGGCGGTGGCCTTGTTGCGGGCCTCGTTGTACTCGTACTCGGGTTCGCTGTCGGCGACGACCCCGCCGCCGGCCTGCACGAACGCGCGTCCGTCGGCCATCAGCGCGGTCCGGATCGCTATGGCCGTGTCCGCGTCCCCGGCGAAGTCGAGGTAGCCGACGATGCCGCCGTACAGGCCGCGCCGGGTGAGTTCGTGCTCGTCGATCAGTTCCATGGCCCGCACCTTCGGCGCTCCGGTGAGGGTGCCCGCCGGGAAGCACGCGGTGACGGCGTCGAGCGCATGCTTGTCGTCGCGCAGCGTGCCGGAGACGGTCGACACCAGATGCATGACGTGGCTGTAGCGCTCCACGTGGCGGTAGTCGCTGACCTTCACCGTCCCGGGCCGGCACACCCGACCGAGGTCGTTGCGGCCGAGGTCGACGAGCATCAGGTGCTCGGCGTTCTCCTTGTCGTCCTCGACGAGGCCCTTGGCGAGGAGTTGATCCTCCTCTTCGGTGGCGCCACGCCAGCGGGTACCCGCGATCGGGTGCGTGGTCGCGACCCCGTCCGCGACGGTGACCAGCGCCTCGGGACTGCTACCGACGATGGTGAACGGCCCGCCGCCGACCGGACCCGAACCCAACGCGCCCGGCATGCGCAGCAGGTACATGTACGGGCTCGGATTGGAGGCGCGCAGCACCCGGTAGACGTCGATCGGGTCGGCGTCGGTCGCCATCTCGAAGCGCTGCGACGGGACGATCTGGAACGCCTCGCCGGCCTCGATGTCGCCGACGAGGTCGGTCACGATGTCGCTGTACTCGGCCAGGGTGCGTTGTGCCGAGTAGTCGGGCGCGGGCCGGTCGAAGTGGGACACGGTCGACGGGGCGGGTGCGGCGAGGGCGTCGGTCATGCGGTCGAGTCGGGCAACCGCGTCGGCGTAGGCCTCCTCGACGCGGTCGTCGGAGCCGTCCCAGTTGACCGCGTTGGCGATGAGGGTGATGGTGCCCTCGTGGTGGTCGACCGCGGCGAGGTCGGTCGCCAGCAGCATCATCATGTCCGGTAGGCCCAGGTCGTCGACGGTCGTCTCGGGGAGGCGTTCCAGCCGGCGCACCATGTCGTAGGCGAAGAATCCGACGAACCCACCGGTCAGAGGTGGCATGTCGGGAAACGGGTCGGTGGCGAGCAGCTCCAGCGACTCGGCGAGGACCTGCAGCGGGTCGCCTCCCACCGGTGCACCGTTGGGCACCTCACCCCACCAGCGGGCCTGGCCGTCGACGACGGTCAGGGCCGACGGCGAACGCGCCCCGATGAACGACCACCGCGACCACGATCGCCCGTTCTCCGCCGACTCGAGGAGGAACGTGCCCTCGCGGTCGCCGGCCAGCTTGCGGTAGGCCGACAACGGTGTCTCGGAGTCGGCCAGCACCTTTCGGGTCACCGGGACCACCCGATGGTCGGCCGCGAGATCGAGGAACTCCTCGAGCGTGGTCTGGCCGGCGTGGGTGCCGGGCGCACTCTTTCCGGCGGCACTCATCCCAGCGGCTCGCCGCCGACGCCCCACTGCTGGCGGGGCACCTCGGTGATCGTCACCCACACCGAGTCCGGGTTCTTTCCGGTCGCCTTGGCATAGGCGTCGGTCACCGCCGCGATGGTCTCGCGCTTGACCCGGTCGGAGAGGCCGGGTGTCTGCGAGATCTGGATGAGGGGCATGTGCGCCGTCACCGCCTTTCTGGTCGTGGGCCGGACTTCATTCTCGCGCGTCGCCCGGGTTCGAACCGATACCCGGGGTCGGGTCGCCGGTGACCGGCAACAACGAGGGGGTGTCGAAGCAGCTGTGATTGCCGGTGTGACACGCCGCGCCGGTCTGGTCGACGACGAGCAGGACGGTGTCGCCGTCGCAGTCCAGACGGACGTCGTGGACGTACTGGGTGTGGCCGCTGGTCTCGCCCTTCACCCAGTACTGCTGTCGCGACCGCGAGTAGTAGGTGGCCCGGCGGGTGGTCAGGGTCTGTTCCAGGGCGGCGTCGTCCATCCACGCCATCATCAACACCGTCCCGGTGCCGCGTTCCTGCGTGACGGCGGCGAACAGTCCGTCCTCGTTGCGTTTGAGGCGGGCGGCGAGTTCGGGGTCGAGGGCCATCAGCGCACCGTGATCCCTTCGTCCGCCATCGCCGCCTTGACGTCGCCGATGGTGAGTTCACCGAAGTGGAAGACCGACGCCGCGAGCACCGCGTCGGCTCCGGCTTGCACGGCGGGCGCGAAGTCGGCGACCGCGCCGGCGCCACCGCTGGCGATGACCGGGACGTCGACAGCCGCCCGGACCGCGGTGAGCATCCGCAGGTCGAAGCCCTGCTTGGTGCCGTCGGCGTCCATCGAGTTGAGGAGGATCTCCCCCACCCCCAGCTCCTGGCCCCGAACGGCCCACTCGACCGCGTCGATGCCGGTGCCGCGGCGACCGCCGTGTGTGGTGACCTCCCACCCGGATGGGGTGGGTGGCTCGCCCTCGGGCACGGTCCGCGCATCGACAGACAGCACGATGCACTGTGACCCGAATCGTCGGCTCATCTCGGCGAGCACATCCGGTCGGGCGATGGCCGCGGTGTTGACGCCGACCTTGTCGGCGCCGGCCCGCAGCATCGTGTCGACGTCGTCGACGGTGCGGATGCCGCCGCCGACGGTGAGCGGGATGAAGATCTGGTCGGCGGTGCGTGTGACGACGTCGATCATCGTCGCGCGACCGGAGCTCGACGCAGTGACGTCGAGGAAGGTGAGTTCGTCGGCGCCTTCGGCGTCATAGCGGGCGGCCAGCTCGACGGGGTCACCCGCGTCGCGCAGGTTCTGGAAGTTGACACCCTTCACCACGCGACCGGCGTCGACGTCGAGACAGGGGATGACGCGTACCGCCACAGTCATGGTCGCCCTCCTGTCGCCTCGTTTGTTCCGGGTTGTGTTGGCGCGGTGCCCCATTCGTCGCCGACGACGTCTCCGATGACCGCCATCAGCTCCTCGTGCAATCCGGGTGCGCCACACACCAGCGATGTCGACGTCGCGGTCCACGGGGTTCCGCCGAGGTCGGTCGCCACACCGCCCGCGGCCCGCACCAGCGCCGCCCCGGCCGCGTTGTCCCAGGCGTGCCGGCCGAATGCGACGGCGCCGCCGAACACGCCGGCGGCGGTGTAGGCCATGTCGACGCCGGTGCTGCCGGTCATCCGTAGCCGCGCGATCCGTGAGCTGAGCGCGCGCACCACGTCGACACGTCGGGCGCCGGCATAGCGACCCTGCGATGCGGCGTTGAACGGACCGTATGCGATGACCCCGGCCTGCAGGTCGAGGCGATCCAGCGGGGGCACCGGGTGGCCGTCGACGAGGAGCGGTCCGTCGACGTGTCCGGCGAATCGTCGTCCCAGCAGCGGGAGCCAGGTCAGTCCCAGCACGGGTTCGCCGTCGACGAGGAGACCGAGGAGGATCGCGGCCAGCGGCATACCCGTCGAGTAGTTGTAGGTGCCGTCCACCGGGTCGAGCACCCACACCGTGCCCTCGGTGACCGACGGGCCGCCGAACTCCTCGCCGTGGACCGGAATTCCGGTGCGTTCGACCAGTTCGGTGGCGATGCGGCGTTCGAGGTCGAGGTCGACCTGGGTGGCGAAGTCGGTGGCGCCCTTCGCCACGGCGCTGGGCGCCCCGAGACCGGCGACGAAGTCGTCGACGGCGGAGTCGAGGATGTCACCCGCGGTCTGGAGCAGTTCGGTGTGATTCATGAGGGCCTGGTTCATCGGGGCGCGGTTCATGGGGGCGCGGTCAGTCACGATGCGGCGACGGCGGCGAGCGCGTCGGGCAACGTGAAGCGGCCGGCGTAGAGGGCCTTGCCGACGATGGCACCCTCCACTCCCCGATCCACGAGGCCGGCGATCGCCACCAGGTCGTCGAGCGCGGACACGCCTCCGGACGCGACGATGGGCGCCGACGTGGCGGCGGCGACCTCGGCGAGCAGGTCGAGGTTGGGTCCGCCGAGGGTTCCGTCCTTGGACACGTCGGTGACGACGTATCGGGCGCAGCCGTCGCGGTCGAGGCGCTCGAGCACCTCCCACAGGTCTCCGCCGTCGGTGACCCAGCCACGCCCGCGCAGGCGGTACGACTCGCCGTCGCGGATGACGTCGAGGCCCACCGCGATCCGGTCTCCGTGGCGGTCGATGGCGCGTGCGCACCAGTCGGGGTTCTCCAGGGCAGCGGTTCCGAGGTTCACCCGTGCGCAGCCGGTCGCCAGTGCGGCGGCCAGCGAGTCGTCGTCGCGGATGCCGCCGGAGAGTTCGACCTTCACGTCGAGTTCTCCGACGACACCTGCCAGCAGCTCACGATTGTTGCCACGACCGAACGCCGCGTCGAGATCGACCAGATGAATCCACTCGGCACCGTCGGTCTGCCAGGCCAGGGCCGCGTCGCGGGGTGAGCCGTAGGACGTCTCGGTGCCCGCCGCGCCCTGCACGAGGCGAACGGCCTGGCCGTCGGCGACGTCGACGGCCGGAAGGAGTTCAAGGGTGTTACCCATCGGTGGGAGTGTTCCTGTCTGTCGGTTCGACCTTGTGGGTGCCGGGTTCGTGGGGCGGTGGCTGCTGATGTGCCGCGTCTTCCTCGGCTGCACGGGCGGCGAGGATCTCCCGTTCGGCGGTCGAGATCATCCGGCGAGACACCGTACCGATCGCGGCGACCATCGCCAACACGGCGATCAGTGCCACGACGAGGCCTGCGACCGGTGACCACTGCGCCACCAGCAGGATGATCGGGATCGACACCACGAGCACCAGCACGCCCGCGCCCAGTGAGAAGAGCACGAGCCTGCCGAAGGAGAATCGCGGCCCGTCGGCGGTCATGTCAGCGACCGCACCCAGTTCCGGAGCAGGTGGGCCCCGGCGTCGCCGGATTTCTCCGGATGGAACTGGGTGGCGGCGAGGACCCCGTTCTCCACCGCGGCCAAGAACGGTCCGCCGTGGTGGGACCAGGTGAGTTTCGGTGCCGCCAAGGGCGTTCCGTCGTTGTCCATCTCCCAGCTCTGCGCGGCGTAGGAGTGCACGAAGTAGAAGCGGGTGTCGGCGTCGAGGCCGTCGAACAGGACCGATTCGGCCGGGGCCTGCACGGTGTTCCACCCCATGTGCGGCAGCACGGGCGCGGGCAGCCGACTGACCGTGCCCGGCCACTCGCCGCAGCCGTCGGCCTCGACACCGAACTCGACGCCGCGTTCGAACAGGATCTGCATGCCCACGCAGATCCCGAGGACGGGGCGTCCGCCGGCGAGGCGGTGGTCGATGATGCGTTCACCCTTGACCGCGGTCAGGCCTTCCATACAGGCGGCGAAGGCACCGACGCCGGGGACCACCAGGCCGTCGCACTCGATCGCGGTGTCGCGGTCGTCGGTGACGGTGACGTCGGCGCCCGCGCGCTCCAGCGCCCGCTGCGCCGATCGGAGGTTTCCGGAGCCGTAGTCGAGGATGGTGACCGCGGGAGCGCCCGCCATCAGAGAGCTCCCTTCGTCGACGGCACGCCGGCCACCCGCGGGTCGCGTTCGGTGGCGGCGCGCAAGGCCCGTGCGACGGCCTTGAACTCCGCCTCGGTGATGTGGTGCTGGTCGCGGCCGTAGAGCACGCGCACGTGCAACGCGATCCGTGCGTTGAGCGCGATCGACTCGAAGACGTGGCGGTTGATCACCGTCGAGTACGGCACGCCGGGATACCCGCCGATGACCGCGGTGAGCAGGTGCTCGGGTTCGCCGGTGTGGACGCAGTAGGGCCGCCCGGAGACGTCGACGACGGCGTGCGCGAGGGTCTCGTCCATCGGGATGAAGCAGTCCCCGAAGCGACGGATGCCCTTCTTGTCGCCGAGGGCCTCGCCGAGCGCCTGGCCGAGGACGATGGCGGTGTCCTCGATGGTGTGGTGTCCCTCCACCTCGACGTCGCCGGTGGCCTCGACGGTGAGGTCGAAACTGCCGTGCTGACCGAATGCGGTGAGCATGTGGTCGAAGAACGCGATGCCCGTGGAGATCTGGGTGACGCCGGTGCCGTCGAGGTTGAGTTCGACGGTGATCGACGACTCCTTGGTGGTGCGTTCGACGCGCGCGATGCGGGGTGCGGTCGTGGTGGTCACTGAGTCTTCTCCAGGTCGGTTGCGGCCAGGGTGCGGCTGACGTCGAGGAAGGCGTCGTTCTCGGTCGCCAGTCCGATGGTGACACGCAGATGTCCGGCGATTCCGACGTCGCGGATCAACACGCCGTCGTCGAGGTAGCGCTGCCAGGTGGCCGGCGCGTCCCGGAATCGGCCGAACAGCAGGAAGTTCGCGTCGGAGTCGATCACCCGGTACCCGAGTGCGTCGAGTTCGGCGGCCACCCGTTTGCGTTCGGCGATGATCGCGGCCACGCCGGCCAGGGTGTCGTCGCGGTGGCGGAGCGCCGCTCGCGCGGCCGCCTGCGTGAGCACCGACAGGTGGTACGGGAGCCGCACGAGCTGCAACGCGTCGACGATGGCCGGTGATGCCGCGAGATACCCGAGCCGGCCGCCGGCGAACGCGAAGGCCTTGCTCATGGTGCGGCTGACGACGACCTTCGTCGGGTACTCGTCGATGAGTTCGACCGCGCTGGGCTGGTCGGAGAACTCGCCGTAGGCCTCGTCGACGATCACGATGCCGGGTGCCACCTCGACGATGGCGCGCAGCTCGTCGTTGCCGATCGATCCGCCGGTGGGATTGTTCGGCGAGGTCACGAAGACGACGTCGGGCCGCCGATTGGTCACCTCGGCGACCGCGTAGTCGACGTCGAGCGAGAAATCGGACGCCCGCACCGCGTGCAGCCAGGTGGTGTCGGTGCCGTCGGAGATGATCGGGTGCATCGAATACGACGGCACGAACCCCAGTGCGCTGCGTCCCGGCCCGGCGAAGGTCTGCAGCAGCTGCTGCAGGATTTCGTTGGAACCGTTTGCCGCCCACAGATTTTCCGTGGTGAGCTGCACCCCGGTCGCCTCGGTGAGGTACTCGGCGAGGTCGGCGCGCAACGCCACTGCGTCGCGGTCGGGGTAGCGGTGCAGTTCCGCGGCGGCGGCACGCACCGAGTCCGCGACATCGGCGATCAACGCCTCCGACGGCGGATGCGGATTCTCGTTGGTGTTGAGCACCACGGCGACCTTGAGTTGCGGTGCACCGTAGGGACTCTTGCCCCGCAGGTTCTCACGCAACGGCAGGTCGTCGATGGTCACGCCGAGCCCGGGGACCACGGTCTGCGGAGTGCTCACGCCCGTCCCCCGACGAATCGCTGACGCACGGCATCACCGTGTCCCGGAAGGTCTTCCGCATCGGCGAGGGTCACGACGTGGTCGGCGACGTCGCGCAGGGCGGCCTCGTCGTAGTCGATGACGTGGACACCCTTGAGGAAGGTCTGCACCGACAGCCCGGATGCGAACCGCGCCGAACCCGAGGTCGGCAGAACGTGATTCGACCCGGCGCAGTAGTCGCCGAGGCTCACCGGGGCGTACGGGCCGACGAAGATCGCGCCGGCGTTGTGCACGCGGTCGGCGACCGTGGCGGCATCGCGGGTCTGGATCTCGAGGTGTTCGGCGGCGTAGGCGTCGACGACGGCGAGGCCGGCGTCGAGGTCGTCCACGAGCACGATCCCGGACTGCTTGCCCGACAGCGCGGTGGTCACGCGTTCACGGTGCTTGGTGGCGGCCACCTGCTCGTCGAGTGCCGCGTCGACCGCGTCGGCCAGTGCGGCGCTGTCGGTGACGAGGACCGATGCGGCGAGGACGTCGTGCTCGGCCTGGCTGATCAGATCGGAGGCGAGGATGCCCGCATCGGCGCTGTCGTCGGCGAGGATCGCGATCTCGGTGGGGCCGGCCTCCGAGTCGATGCCGACCACCCCGCGGCAGAGTCGTTTGGCGGCGGTGACGTAGATGTTGCCGGGTCCGGTGATGAGGTCGACCGGATCGAGCACCGATCCGGGCTGATCCGCGGCGTCGGTGTCGGCACCGCCGTAGGTGAGCAGTGCGACGGCCTGGGCGCCACCGACCGCCCACACCTCGTCGACGTCGAGCAGCGCACAGGCGGCGAGGATCGTCGGGTGCGGCCACCCGCCGAACTCCTTCTGCGGCGGCGAGGCGATGACGAGGGAACCGACTCCCGCTTCCTGTGCCGGGACCACGTTCATGATCACCGACGACGGGTAGACGGCGTTGCCGCCCGGGACGTACAGGCCGACCCGACGGACCGGGATCCACTTCTCGCTGACCACGCCGCCGTCGACCACCTGGGTGCGGGTGGTCTCCCGACGCTGGTCGGCGTGCACCGTGCGGGCCCGCGCGATCGATTCCCGCAGCGCGTCGGCGACCGCCGGGTCGAGCCGGTCGAGCGCATCGGCGATCACGGCCGCCGGTACGCGCACCGACGTCGGGCGCACGCCGTCGAACTTCTCGCCGTAGCCGAGTGCGGCCTCGGTGCCCCCGTCGGCGACCGCATGGACCACCGGCGCCACCGTGTCGAGGACGGCGTTGACATCGGTGCCCCCGCGCGGCAACGCACGTCGCAGTTCTGCGAGCGTCGGCGTGGCACCGCGCAGGTCGGTTCGGGCGAGCATGTTCTCTCCTGGTGAGCTGGGGTTCCCCTTCAGGATATGGGGTGGCGCCACCTGGTTTCGAATCCGGTCGGGGGCGTGGCGAACACACCCTCCCGTATCGAGCTACGTGGAACGGGAACGCGCACCCACCAACCAGACGCGCAGGTTGCTGCTGCCTGCGCGTCTGGGTGGAGGGTGCGCGTAAGCGCGTGGGATCAGGGCGCGGGGATGTCCAGGCCGAGGTCGAGCGCGGCGACGGAGTGGGTGAGTGCGCCGACGGCGACATAGTCGACGCCGGTGCGGGCGTAATCACCGGCGACGTCCAGCGTCAACCCGCCCGAGCTCTCGAGCTTCGTCTGCGGTGAGCGCGTGTTGCGTCGCTGCACCGCCATCTGGGTCTCCCACAGCGCGAAGTTGTCGAGGAGGACGAGTTGCGGTTCGAGGGCCAGCACCTCGTCGAGCTGGGCCAACGAGTCCACCTCCACCTCGACCGGGAGGCCGGGCGCGCTCGCGCGGACCGCGGACAGTGCCGCGCTCACCGAACCGGCCGCCACGACGTGGTTGTCCTTGATCAGCGCGGCATCGCCCAGCCCGAGCCGGTGGTTGACTCCCCCGCCCGCGCGGACCGCGTATTTCTGCAGGTAACGCAGCCCGGGGAGGGTCTTGCGGGAATCACGCACCTTGGTGTCGGTGCCGTCGACGGCGTCGACCCAGAGCGCGGTGGCGGTCGCGATGCCGGACAGATGGCAGATCAGGTTCAGGGCGGTCCGTTCGGCGGTGAGCAGTGCGCCGGTCGGCGCGTGGATGCCCAGGACGACGTCGCCGGGGCCCACGTGGGCGCCGTCGTCGACAGCGGCGGTCACCGAGTAACCGCCGGCTCCGATGACCTCGTCGAGCACCGCGAGAACCACCGGCACCCCGGCGATCACGCCGTGTCCGCGACTGACGATCGCCGCGTCGGTCGTGGCGTCGGCGGGGACGGTGGCGGCGGTGGTGACGTCCGGACCGTAGCGGAGGTCCTCGTCGAGGGCGGTCCGGATCAGTGCGCGGACCTCGTCGGTGACAGCGAGGTCGAGCTCCGCCGCTGCCCCGACCTGTCCGACGAAACCGTCACTCACCGGAACCCGGGTTACCGATCGCGATCATCCGCTCGACGCTCTTGCGGGCACGTTCTGCGACGTCGTCGGCGACGAACACCTCGTCACGCCCCTCGCGTAGCGACCGCAGCAGGGCGGCCGGGGTGATCATCTTCATGTATGGGCAGGACGCACGGTCGTTGACGGCCTGGAAGTCGACGCCGGGGGCAGCCTTGCGCAGCTGGTGCAGCATGCCGATCTCGGTCGCGACGAGCACCTGCTTGGCGCCGGTCTCGCGGGCCGCGTCGAGCATCCCGCCGGTGGACAGGATCTTCACCTTCTCTTCCGGCACGGCACCTTCCCCGGCCAGGTAGAGGGCCGACGTCGCACACCCGCATTCCGGGTGGATGAACAGATCGGCGTCGGGGTGACTACTCGCCTGGTCCGCGAGTTCGTCGCCGTTGATGCCGGCGTGGACGTGGCATTCGCCCGCCCAGATGTGGATGTTGTCGCGCCCGGTCTCCCGTTTCACGTGCGCGCCGAGGAACTGATCCGGCAGGAACAGCACCTCCCGATCCGGATCGATCGAAGCGACCACGTCGACCGCATTGGACGACGTGCAGCAGATGTCGGTGAGGCCCTTCACCTCGGCGGTGGTGTTCACGTACGAGACCACCACGGCGTCGGGGTGTTCGGACTTCCATTCCCGCAGTTCGTCGGCGGTGATCGAGTCGGCGAGCGAACAGCCGGCGCGCTCATCCGGGATCAGTACACGCTTGTCCGGGCTGAGGATCTTGGCGGTCTCGGCCATGAAGTGCACGCCGCAGAAGATGATCTCGTCGGCGTCGACCTCGGCGGCGATCCGGGACAACGCCAGCGAGTCACCGACGTGGTCGGCGACGTCCTGGATGGCCGGCAACTGGTAGTTGTGCGCAAGCAGGGTCGCGTTGCGGGCGCGGGCGAGCCGGCGCACCTCGTCGGCCCATTCCGGCGTGGGCTCCACACCGCCGTATCCGCCGGGACCATCGGTCCACTCGGCGTCCATCAGACCGACCGTGACGGTTGCTGTGTCGGCCACGGCTGGGCGGTCGCTGGTGATGCTCATCGGACACTCCTCACGCGTCTGGCTCGGGGCGGGCCGGCCCCGGCGCCTGAAGTTTTCGACTGGTGATCGAAAACTATGTCCATCGTAACACCGGGTCGATCTGCGCCATTCCCGTCGGCAATTCGAGTAGTCGACTACTCGTTACCCCGGCGCGCCCGAAACCTAGCGTCATCGATGTACCCACACATCCGTCCGGGTCAGGTCGACATCGGGAGACCGAGCCCGGGGGCCGTAAAGCAGATTGCGAGCAGCGCGATGACCGTTTCACCGTTCGACGCACCACCCACCTCACCGCGTCCCGCCGGCCCGCTGGGGGCAGCACCCGGCGCGAGCCGGCGCGCGGAGGCCGCGGCCCAGCGCCGGGAGGCCGCACTCGCCCGCCTCACCGCGCGACGGATGCCGCTCCCCGGTCAGCCCGGGGCGCCCACACCGGCACCGCCGGCCCACGGGCACCCGGCCACCGTGCGACGGCCCCTCGACGACCCGCGCGCGCGGGGCCACATGCACCTGGTCACCCCCGCCGCCACCACACGGCCCAGCCCGCCGGCACCGTCCCGCCCGGCGCCCGCTTTCGGCGGCACCCACTCTGCACACCCCCCGACCCCCGAGGCATCGAGCCCCGGCGTGGTGGTGCGCCGCCGCCCCGGACTCACCGACCGCGAGATCCAGGTGCTGCGGACCTGGTTGCTCACCGATTCGAAGATCGCCGTCGCCGAGGAATTGACGATCTCGATCGGCACGGTGAACACACACCTGACCCGGATTCGTGCCAAGTACACGGCCGTCGACCGGACTGCTCGGACCAAGGCCGCGCTCGCCGCACGCGCCATCCAGGACGGGATCATGTCGCTCGACGAATTGTGAGCGCACCGACGGTGTGGCGCACCGCGGCGGCCCGAGGATCGCCGCCGGTCACCCTACAATCGACGCCATGCCGACGCCCCCGCCGAGTTCGCCCGCAGCCGCCGGGACATCGGACGTGGAGGTCGAGACGCTGACCGCCGTGTTCCAGGTGCAGGAGATGACCGCAGACACCGACCCGGTGCTGTGTGTCCTTCTCGGACACGACACGGACGGACCGTGGACGCTGCCCGGTGGCGCGGTGGCGGCCGACGCGACGCTGGAGACCAGCGCGCGACGGGCCGTCGCCGATTCGGTCGCGATCGCGAACATCGCCCACCTCGAACAGTTGGCCGTGTTCTCCGATCCACACCGGCTCCCGGGAACCCGCACCATCGCGTCGACGTATCTGGCGCTGGTCCCCAGCGATGTGCCGACCGAACTACCGCACGCCAGCGCATGGCATCCGG
Organism: Gordonia prachuapensis; assembly: GCF_036350515.1. NCBI lineage: Bacteria > Bacillati > Actinomycetota > Actinomycetes > Mycobacteriales > Gordoniaceae > Gordonia > Gordonia prachuapensis. The sequence goes on from NZ_JAZDUE010000006.1 coordinate 61,608, forward strand.
TCGACGCCCTGCCCACCCTGGCATTCGACCACGCAGAGATCGTCGAGGCCGCGCGGCATCGGCTCGCGGCGAAGCTGTCCTACACCAACATCGCGTTCGCGCTCGCCCCGAGTCGGTTCCCCATGTCGCAACTGTCGGAGATCTATTGCGCTGCATTGGGTTACGCGGTCGACACGACCAATCTGCTGCGCATTCTGAGTCGCCGGGCCGTGGTGGTCGCCACCGGCACCGTCGGCAAGACCGGCCGCTCCGGGGGCCGTCCGCCCGCGCTGTACGCGTTCGCCGACAAACAACTTCGCGTGACCGACGAGTTCGCGACCCTGCGACCGCCGATGTGACCCGCTTCAGGCGGTGAGGACCTCGGCAATGGTGTCGGTGACGGCGATCGTGTGCTCGCTGTGCGCGGTGCGGGAACCGTCGGCGGACCGGATCGTCCAGCCGTCCGGATCGTAGACGATGTCCGAGGTGCTGTGCGCCAGCCACGGTTCCAGCGCCAGGGTCAGGCCGGGCCGCAACCGCATGCCGGTTCCCCGGCGCCCCTGGTTGGACACGTGCGGATCCTCATGCATCGTCCGACCCAGGCCGTGCCCGCCGAACATGGTGTTGACCGGGAATCCCCGCTCGGTGCAGACCGTGCCGATCGCGGCCGAGATGTCGCCGAGCCGATTGCCGGGTCGCGCGGCGTCGATCCCGGCGGCCAATGCCAGCCGGGTGGTCTCGACCAGGAATGCGTCGTCGTCGCGCGGGGAACCGACGATCACCGTCCGGGCCGAGTCGGCGACCCACCCATCGATCGCCACGGCGATGTCCATACTCAGCACATCCCCGTCGGCGAGCACCTCGTCGTGCGGAAGACCGTGCAGCACCGCGTCGTTGAGGGAAAGGCAGATCACGTTCCGGAAGGGCCCGCGGCCGAAGGACGGCGCGTAGTCCCAGTAGCACGACACCGCCCCGCGTCGCTCGATCAGCTCGCGTGCCCGCATCTCGAGGTCGAGCAGGTTGATGCCCGGCTCGGCGCGCGCTGACAGGTCGTCGAGCAGGTCGGCGATGAATCGTCCGGTCACCCGCATGGCGGCGACCTCGTCGCGACTCTTCAGTTCGATCACGATGCCCTCTCCGCTGTGTCGGTATTTAAATACCACTTCCCGCCTCACGGTACGCGACGTCATCGGTATTTTCATACCGGTCCGGGTTAGGGTTGGGCATGGTGCGCGCCCCGCTGACCCCCGAACAGATCGCCGCCGGCCGACGGCTCGGCGGGGTGCTGCGGGAATCCCGTGCCGACCGGACGGTCGCCGACGTCGCCGACCGCGCGGGGATCTCCCCGGAGACGTTGCGCAAGATCGAGAGCGGGAGATTGCTGACCCCGTCGTTCGCGACGGTCGTCGCGTTGGCCCGATCGCTCGAGGTGCCGGTCGAGAAGCTCGCCGACGTCGTCGTCGGCAGCCCGGTCCAGACCGGCTGAGCGGGTCGCCCGGCGGAGGTGCCGGTCAGCCGGCCGCGGCCGGTTCGTGCATTTCGTCGAGGTCGCCGACACCCAGATCCGCGGTGCGCGACGCCAGCGCCGCACCCAGGTAGAACAGGGCGGCGGCCAGCGGTGCACAGACGAACAGGACCCAGCTGCCACCGAATCCGCCGCGTACGGCTCCGTCGAGCCACAGGTCGGGGACGACGTAGAAGGTCGATCCCACCGGCATCGCCCGCGGATCCTCGAATCGCCAGTCGACCACCCAGGTGCCGACGACGGCCGCCACGATCGAGCCGGCCACCGTCGCCGCCGCGACGACGACGAATCCGACCGGCCCGCGCCAGGCCCGACATGCGATCCAGCCGATGAGCACCGCGATGATGCCGTACCCGAACAACAGCAATGCGAAGGTGCCGACCGCCGCGAACTCCGAACCGAACGCGGTGGCGGGCACGATCGCCGAATCCGCGGACACGACCCGGCCGGTCAAGGCCGGCGTCACCACCGCCCACAGCACCCCGACGACGACGCCGAGCAGGACGATCGCGCCGGCGACCGCGGCCAGCGCGGCGATCGGCCGGTCGGCCGAGTGCCGTCGCAAGGTGGCCGCGGGCGACTCTTCGGGGATGACCGGCGCGCTCGGCGCCGGGTCGGTCACCGTTGTCCCAGTTCGGTCGAGTCGACCGTCCCGTGACGCGAACAGCGCGCACCCCAGCCGTCGGGGCGCACCTGCACCACCATCCGCCGGCCGCACTGCCCGCAGAACCGCGGCGGTTCGAGGCCCATCCGAGCCGAGGTCGGGACGGCGTCGGCCGCCTGGAGTTCGAGTTCCAGGCCGGTGTAGACGCCGAACCGGCACGGCTGGGCGAGCGGGCCGGGGATCTCGGGCGCGACGGGTGACGGGGCCAGGGTGGGCGCGGGGTCCGGTGTCGTCGACATGGTCACGTGTTCGAGCCTAGAGGCTGTCGTTGAGTGCCTTGATCGGCATCGACAGATCGGTCAGCAGATCGAGGTCCTGTTCGGCCGGACGCCCCAGGGTGGTCAGGTAGTTGCCGACGATGACCGCGTTGATCCCGCCGAGGATGCCCTGCTTGGCACCGAGGTCGCCGAGCGTGATCTCCCGGCCACCGGCGAAACGCAGGATCGTGCGGGGCAGAGCGAGCCGGAACGCCGCGACCGACTTGAGCGCCTCGGACGCCGGCAGGACGTCGAGATCACCGAACGGGGTGCCCGGCCGCGGGTTCAGGAAGTTCAGCGGGACCTCGTCGGGTTCGAGGGAGGCGAGGTCGGCGGCGAACTCGGCGCGCTGTTCGAGGCTCTCCCCCATGCCGAGGATGCCGCCGCAGCACACCTCCATGCCGGCGTCGCGCACCATCCGCAGCGTGTCCCATCGCTCCTCCCACGTGTGCGTGGTGACGACATTCGGGAAGTGGCTGCGCGCGGTCTCCAGGTTGTGGTTGTAGCGATGGACACCCATGTCCTTGAGCTGATCGACCTGCTCCTGGGTGAGCATGCCGAGGCTGCACGCGATCTGGATGTCGACCTCGTTGCGGATCGCTTCGATGCCGGCGGCGACCTGACTGAGCAGACGCTTGTCCGGGCCGCGGACCGCCGCGACGATGCAGAACTCGGTGGCGCCGGTCTTCGCGGTCTGCTTGGCCGCCTCCACCAGCGACGGGATGTCGATCCAGGCGCTGCGCACCGGCGATTCGAACAGGCCCGACTGCGAGCAGAAGTGGCAGTCCTCGGGGCAGCCTCCGGTCTTCAGCGAGATGATGCCCTCGACCTCCACCTCGGGACCGCACCACCGCATCCGCACGTCGTGGGCGAGTTCGAGCAGCTCGGGAAGCCGGTCGTCGGGCAGACGCAGCACCTGCAGGACCTGCTCGCGGTCGAGCGCTTGGCCCTGCTCGAGCACCTGTGTGCGGGCGACGGTGAGGATGTCGTCGGCGGTCTGCGACTGCGCGGAGCCGGGGGCGACGGGGGCCTGGGTCACGGGAGAACTCCTTCTGTGGACTGTCGGTTCGGTGACGTGGAGGGTGCTGTCGGCGCGAAAGTGGGTGCTGTCGGCGCGAATCGGGGTTCCGTCGGCGGGGCGGTGGGGGCGAGTTCGCGCAGCAGCCAGGTGCGATCGATCCAGCCGGGGGCGCGGCGGCGGAACTCGGACGGCTCCAGATCGCCGGCTCCCGCCGGGATCGTCCCGACGATCGGCACCCCGGTCAGTCGCGGCAGGTCGTCGCGGTTGCAGCGCATCGCGAGGTCGGGGTCGGTCGGCCAGGACCCGATGATCAGGCCGGCCGGGCGCAGGCCGTGGGCGCGGATGGCGCGAGTGGTCAGCTCCGCGTGGTTGAGGGCGCCGAGTCCGGCCGGGACCACGACGACGATCGGGGCGTCGGCAACGGCGGCGACGTCGAGCAGGGTGAGGCCGCCGGCCAGCCGGACCAACACCCCGCCGGCACCCTCGACGAAGGTCACGTCGTGAGCCGCCGCGAGCCCGGCGATCGCCTCCGATGCGGTGTCGAGGTCCAGCGCCGACAGCCCGGCCAGTCGGGCGGCGGTCTCCGGGGCGAGGGGGTCGGGATAGCGGACGCATTCGGCTGTGGCAACCGGTCCCGCCAGGTCGTCGATGACGGCGAGGTCGCCCGGTTCGCCGGGCCCGATCCCCGTCTGCGCCGGCTTGCACACCGCGGGTGAGCGCCCGGCGGCGCGGGTGGCGGCGACCAGCGCCGCGGTGACGATCGTCTTGCCGACATCGGTCGAGGTACCGGCGACCGCGATGACGCGGCCGGGCGCCGTCATCGGGCGCCCACCGTGGTCAGTGCCTCGTTGACGACGTCGGCGACATGGTCGACGACGTCGACGTCGAGGTCGGCGCGCACGGTCAGCCGCAGCCGCGAGGTGCCGGCGGGAACCGAGGGTGGCCGAAAGCAGCCCACCAGCACACCACGGTCGCGACAGTGTGCCGCAGCCGCGACGGCGGCTCGCGGGTCGCCGACGATCAACGAGATCACCGCGGCCGACGGCATCGGCGCGCCGACGGCTTCCGCGAGGCGAATGGCGTTGTCGCGCAACCGTCCGGGCATCGACGGATCGGCTCGCAGCAGGCGCAACGCGGCGTGTACGGCGCCCACCGCTGCCGGGTTCAGCCCCGTGTCGAAGATGAACGTGCGAGCGCGGTCGATGAGATGCGATCGCAGCAGTTCGGGGCCGAGCACCACGCCGCCCTGGGCGCCGAGCGACTTCGACAGGACGGTCGTCATCACCAGGTCGGGGGCCCCGGACAGGCCGAGCTCGGCGATCAGTCCCCGCCCGCCGGGACCGCGGACGCCGACGGCATGGGCCTCGTCGACGAGCAGCGCGGCGCCGCCGTCGCGAGCGGCGGCGTACAGCTCCGCCACCGGCGCCGGTTCACCGTCGATGCTGTAGACCGAGTCGGTCACCACCAGGGCCCGGGCTTCGGTGCGGGCCCGCAGCGCATCGCGCACGGCCGCGTGGTCGCCGCGGTCCACGACCACCACCCGTGCCCGCGACAGACGGCACCCGTCGATCAGGGACGCATGGGTTCCGGTGTCGCTGACGATGAGATCGCCGCGTCCGGCGAGCGCGGTGATCGCGCCGATGTTGGCGAGGTAGCCCGAGGAGAATGCGAGCGCCGCGGGGAATCCGAGAAAGCCGGCGAGGTCGTCCTCGAGGTCGACGTGTGCGGCGGTGGTGCCGACGACGAGCCGAGACGCTGTCGACCCGGCACCCCAGGTGTCCAGTGCGGCGTGGCCGCCGGCGACGACGTCGGGGTGGGTGGAGAGTCCCAGGTAGTCGTTGGATGCCAGGTTGATCATCGGCAGTTCGGCGCGGCGGACGACCGGGTCGCGGTGCAGTCCGGCGGACTTCACCCGCTCGGCCTCCTCGGCGAGCCAACCCAGCGCGTCCTCGCGCGCGGTGGCGGTGTCGAGCAGGTCCGACAGCACGGAATCGGTGGTGGTCATCGGGCACCTTCCACGGCGAGGTCGGCGGACAGGCAGGCGTCGACGGCGGCGCGCACGCCGCGGCAGATGGTGGCGATGTCGTCGTCGGTGCAGACGAACGGCGGCATCACGTAGACGTTGTCGCGGAACGGCCGCAGCCACACCCCCGAATCGACCGCCGCCGACGTCGCGGCGCCCATGTCGACCGGCCGGTCCAGCTGCACCACGCCGATGGCGCCGAGGACGCGGACGTCGACGACCCCGCCCTTGCCCGCGAGGTCACCGAGGCCGTCGTTCAGGCCGCGTTCGATCGCGCGCACACGCTGGCGCCACTCCGACGACAGCAGCAGCTCGATCGCGGCGACGGCGACCGCGCAGGCAAGCGGATTCGCCATGAAGGTCGGGCCGTGGGCGAGTCCGCCTGCCTCGCCTTCGCTGATCGTCTGCGCGATCTCGGTGGTGCACAGGGTGGCGGCGAGGGTGAGGTAGCCGCCGGTGAGTGCCTTGCCGAGGCACATGATGTCCGGGGTGACCCCGACGTGGTCGGCGGCGAACAGCTCCCCGGTACGTCCGAACCCGGTGGCGATCTCGTCGAAGATCAGCAACACACCGGCACGGTCGCAGATGCGCCGCAACTCCGTGAGGTAGCGCGGGTCGTGGAACCGCATGCCCCCGGCACCCTGCACGACGGGTTCGACGATGACCGCGGCGAGCCGGTCGCGGTGTTCGGCCACGGCCGCCTCGAGAACCGCGACATAGTCGGCGTCGAACCCGACCGGTGGCGGTGGGACGAACACCTGATCGGTCAGGACGTCGGTCCACATCGAGTGCATGCCGCCCTCGGGGTCGCACACGCTCATCGGGGTGAAGGTGTCGCCGTGGTATCCGCCACGCCACGTCAGGAGTCGGGTGCGCCGGGTCTCGCCGCAGCTGCGCCAGTACTGCAGCGCCATCTTGACCGCGACCTCGACCGAGACCGAGCCGGAGTCGCAGAAGAACACCTTCTGCAGGTCGTCGGGGGTGATCGACACGAGCAGTTCGGCCAGCCGCGCAGCCGGTTCGTGGGTGAGGCCGCCGAACATGACGTGCGACATCGACGCCGACTGCTCGACCAGGGCGGCATCGAGCACCGGATGCCGATACCCGTGGATGGCGGCCCACCAGGAACTCATCCCGTCGACGACGTGCCGGCCGTCGGCGAGTTCGATCCGAACGCCGCGCGCACCGCGCACCACCAGCGGCGCCACCGGCGCCGGCATCGCACCGTACGGATGCCAGATGTGCTCGGCATCGATACGGCTGATGGTGGGCTGGTCCACGCCAGATCGTCCTCACGGTGTCGGCGAGTCCACGCCGGCGGCGCGTCTCGGGCGGTCGCCCTGGACGGTGTCCAGGACGCGATTTCCTGAACACTGTACAGGCTTTTTCCTGAACGCTGTACAGGCCGCCTACGCTGGGCGGGTGAGCAACAGCCGAGTCGATGTCCTCCGCGCGGCCCGCGACATCCTCGCCGAGCACAGCCTGGCCGACCTGTCGATGCGGCGGCTCGCCGCGGACCTCGGAGTCCGTCCCAATGCGCTGTACTGGCACTTCCCGAACAAGCAGACCCTGTTGGCCGCGTTGTCCGACGACATCCTCGAGCAGATACCCGACGCACCCACCCACCTGCGGTGGGACGACCGACTTGCCCACCTCGCCAGGGGGTTGCGCGCGGCATTGCTCGAGGTTCCGGACAGCGCCGAGGTCGTCTCGTCGAGCTGGGCCAGCGGGCTGTCGGCGAAGACGATCGTGACGCAGTTGGCGGCAGCCGCCCGCGACGGCGGACTGAGCGATCGCGACGCCCACGCGGTCGCGACCGCCGTGTGTCAGCTCGCGATCGGACTCACGATTGAGGAGCAGACGCGCGCGCAGATGGAGCGCCTGCAGGTGACCGGACCGTCCGGACGCGATTTCGGCGGCGAGTTCGGCGACGGCCTCGGGGTGATCCTCGACGGTGCGCGCCTGCGCGCGGATCGCTCCGCCGTCACCTCGGCGGACGTCGAGAGCTCGGCTGAAGTCAAGAGAACGTAAAGGTCAGGGGCGGGTGTGGCACACGGTGTGTCGCACCGGACCGAATCGGGATATCACAGCTTCGACCTGTAAATTGCTCTGCGTAAATCGCTCCGGGACACCCGGCACCGGACTCGAGCACCGGGACCCGAGCACAGAAGAGCAGAGAGACGCCCCAGTCCGTGGCAGCCACCACCCCCACCACCGCCTCGACCCATCGGGCCCCGGCGGACAACGTGCCCGCGTACCGCACGGACCTCGACGGTCTCCGCGGGATCGCGATCGCGCTGGTCGCGTGCTTCCACGTCTGGTTCGGACGCGTCTCCGGCGGTGTGGACGTCTTCCTCGTCCTGTCGGGGTACTTCTTCGTCGGGTCGTTGCTGCGGCATGCGATCCACAGCCAGGCCACCCATGTCACGCTGCGCGACACCATCAATCCGTGGCCACGGCTCAAGCGGCTGCTGCGACGACTGATCCCGGCCCTGTTCACGGTGCTGATCGCTGTCGCCGTCCTGACCGTCGTCGTGATCCCGCAGACCCGGTGGGTGAGCATCGGCCGCGAGCTGATCGCCAGCGCGCTGTACTACCAGAACTGGCATCTGGCCTTCAATTCGCAGGACTACCTGGCGGCGAGCTCCGCCAACAGCCCGCTGCAACACATCTGGTCGATGTCGGTGCAGGGACAGTTCTTCGTACTCACCCTGGTCGTCGCGCTCGCGTTCGCCGCGCTCATCAAACTCGTCGCGCGATTCATCGCCCCGGTGGCCGACCCACGGGCCATCCGACTCCTGGTCGGCCTCGCCGTCCTCGCGGTGGCACTCGTCTCGTTCTACTGGGCGCACATGCGGATGGGCGTCAATCAGCAGTTCAACTACTACGACACCTTCTCGCGTCTCTGGGAGCCGCTCGCCGGCGGACTGCTCGCCATCTGGCTGCCGAGCTGGCGGGTGCCGCGCTGGCTGCGCACCGTCACCGCAGTCGTCGCACTCGCGCTGATCGTCACGTGCGGCTGGTGGATCGACGGCGTGAACGCGTACCCCGGCCCGTGGGCGCTGGTGCCGGTGGGTTCGACCCTGCTCATCATCTGGGCCGGGGCCACCGCGCTGGAACGACCGCGTGCCGGAACACCCGCGCCACAGGGATTGCCACCGGTCAATCGGATGCTGGCGAGTCGCTGGCCGGTGTGGCTGGGCACCATCGCGTATGCGCTGTACCTGTGGCACTGGCCCCTGCTCATCTTCTACCTCACCTGGCGGGAGAAGAACCACGCCAACTTCATCGAGGGTGTCGGGCTGCTGGCCCTCTCGGTGGGCCTCGCGTGGCTGACCAAACGCTACATCGAGGACCCGCTGCGCGGCGGCCGCGCCGAGCCGGCACACGCCCGCCGCGACGGTCGCAGGCAGTGGGTCACCTACACCTCGGTGGTGACGTCGGTGCTGGTGATCGGCACTCTGGTCACCGGTATCGGCATCAAGGTCTGGGACCACCGCGTGGCCACGATGGTCGTCGACACCAAGAACCTCGATCCGCGGACCTACCCCGGCGCACGTGCCCTGCTCGAGGGCTGGCCGGTTCCCGCCGTCGACCCGCAGCCATCGCCGCTGATGGTCACGCAGGACTTTCCGGAGACCTCCACCGACGGGTACATGAGCGACTTCGAGGACCCGAGGATTCATGTCGGCGTCTATGGTGACCCGACCGCGACCAGGACGATCGCGTTGATCGGCGGCTCCCACGCCGAGATGTGGATCTCGGCGCTGGACCTGCTGGGCCAGCGCAATCACTTCAAGGTCACCACGTACCTGAAGATGGGTTGTCCGATGTCGACCGAACTCGTCCCCAAACAGGACGGAGTCCCCTACCCCGAGTGTCATGACTGGGTCATGCGCGTCGTGGACAAGGTGATCGCCGACGATCCCGACGCGGTGTTCACCAATGCGACACGGCCCCGCGACTACCAGCCCGGCGACTGGGTGCCGCCCACTTATCCGCCGATCTTCGACGAATTCATTGCTTCCGGCATCGAGGTGTTCGGCATCCGGGACACTCCCTGGCCGCACAATGCGCAGGGACTGATCGACACACCCACCTGTCTGGCCGACGGCGGCTCGGCCACCAGCTGCGCGACCCGTCGTGCGGTGGCGCTGGCACCGGAGAACCCCGCCGACGAGCTCGCGGCCACCCGCCCGATGTTCCACGCCCTCGATCTGTCCGACGGCGTGTGCGACGCCGAGATTTGCCCCGCCGTCGTCGGCAACATCGTTGTCTACAAGGACTGGCATCACCTCAGTGCCACGTATGTCCGCAGTTTGACCGACGAACTCGGTCGGCAGATGGCCGCGACCGCACCCTGGACCGCCCCACCGGGGCCGTGAGGGCAGCGCCCGATATCACACCGGAAGCCATTCTGTCCGAGATGAACAGGTGACCGCGGCCCGCTAGTGTTTTCTCATGGAATCGCCGAAGGCCGAGTTCACCAGGTTCGCGGCCCCCGCCACCGGCGGATCGAGCACATCCGGTCCCGCGGAGATCGCCAACGTCCCCGCCCCGGTCGACTACACCCAGACGCCGGCCGACTCCACCCCGTTCATCGTCTGGCCCGGGAACGCCTATCCCCTCGGGGCCACCTATGACGGTGTGGGAACGAACTTCTCACTGTTCTCCGAGGTTGCCACCGCGGTCGACCTCTGCCTGATCGACAGCGCCGGCGTGGAACAGCGGATCCGACTCGAAGAGGTCGACGGCTACTGCTGGCACTGCTACCTGCCCAACGTGGGACCCGGACAGTTCTACGGCTTCCGGGTGCACGGTCCCTACGACCCGTCGCAGGGGCTCCGGTGCGATCCCAGCAAACTGCTGCTCGACCCGTACGGCAAGGCATTCCACGGGGCGTTCGACGGGGATGCCTCGTTGTTCTCCTACGCGATGGCCGCCCCTGCCGAGGAGCCCTCCGCCGAGGATGCGCCCGAACCGTCCGACGAGGCGGACACGGCACCCGGGGACCAGACCGCCGAGCCGGCGTCCGGCGCCGACACGACCCCGGCAGCGAAACCGACGGCCGCCACCGGCGACGAGATCATCGAGACCGACCGGGTGCGGGCGACCAGCGGCCAGCCCGAACCGGCGGTGTCGGGCACGGCGACCCCCAGCGTGCCGATGGCGTCGGCGCACCCGTCCGACATGCCGCAACTCGACTCGCTCGGCCACACCATGGTGTCGGTGGTGATCAACCCGTACTTCGACTGGCAGAGCGACCGGGCCCCGCGTCACCCCTACCACCAGACCGTGATCTACGAGGCGCACGTCAAGGGCATGACGGCGACGCACCCCGATGTGCCCGAACATCTCCGCGGCACCTACGCCGGCCTGTGCCACCCGGTCATCATCGACCACCTCAAGTCCCTCGGCGTCACCGCGATCGAACTGATGCCGGTGCACCAGTTCATGCAGGATTTCGTGCTGCTCGACAAGGGGCTGCGAAACTACTGGGGATACAACACCTTCGGGTTCCTCGCCCCCCATCTGGAGTACGCGTCGCAGCCCGAGCAGCCCGCCAGCGCGGTGACCGAGTTCAAGGCCATGGTGCGGGAGTTCCACCGCGCGGACATCGAGGTCATCCTCGACGTCGTCTACAACCACACCGCCGAGGGCAACCATCTGGGGCCGACGATCTCGTTCCGCGGGATCGACAACGCCGCCTACTACCGGCTGGTCGACGGCAATCCTGAGATGTACATGGACTACACCGGAACCGGCAACAGCCTCAACGGCCGCCACCCGCACACCCTGCAACTGATCATGGACTCGCTGCGGTACTGGGTGTTGGAGATGCACGTCGACGGATTCCGTTTCGACCTCGCGTCCACCCTGGCCCGGGAGCTGCACGACGTGGACCGTCTGTCGGCGTTCTTCGATCTCGTCCAACAGGATCCGGTGGTCAGTCAGGTCAAGCTCATCGCCGAACCCTGGGACGTCGGCGAGGGTGGCTATCAGGTCGGCAACTTCCCGCCGCTGTGGACCGAGTGGAACGGGAAGTACCGCGACACCGTCCGCGACTACTGGCGAGGCGAGCCGGCCACCCTGGGCGAGTTCGCCTCGCGCCTGACCGGCTCGTCGGATCTGTACGAGGCCACCGGACGACGCCCGCTGGCGAGCATCAACTTCGTCATCGCCCACGACGGATTCACCCTGCGGGATCTGGTCTCCTACAACGAGAAACACAATTCGGCCAACGGCGAGGACAACCGCGACGGGGAGAGTCACAACCGGTCGTGGAACTGCGGCGTCGAAGGTCCCACCGACGACCCGGACATCCTGGAACTGCGTGCCCGGCAGCAACGCAACATCCTCGCGACCCTCTTCCTGTCCCAGGGCACCCCGATGCTCGCGCACGGCGACGAGTTCGGGCGCACCCAGCAGGGCAACAACAACGTCTACTGTCAGGACTCCGAGCTGGCGTGGATGGACTGGGCGCTGGCCGAGAAGAACGCCGACCTGCTCGAGTTCACCCGCAAGGCGATCGAGCTGCGCACCGGTCATCCGGTGTTCCGGCGGCGACGGTTCTTCGCGGGCAAACCGATCCGCTGGGGCGATCAGGCCCTCGACATCGTGTGGCTCACCCCGGCCGGTCAGGAGATGACGTCGGAGGACTGGGACAGCGGTTTCGGCCGCAGTCTTGCCGTCTACTTCAACGGTTACGGCATCGGCGAGCCCGACGAGCGCGGCGAGAAGATCGTCGACGACAGCTTCATCGTGTGTTTCAACGCCCACGACGGCGACATCGACTTCCGGCTCCCGTCGGCGTCGTGGGGCGCGGAATGGATCGGTGAACTGGACACCACCGACCCCACCGGGAGCACGGATCTGACGGCCGCCGCCGAGGAGACCGTGCCCGTCGGCGGGCGATCGGTGCTGGTGCTGCGCCGGACGGCGTGAGCCGCCACCGATGACGACCGACCGCTCGACCGCCACCGGCGGGTCACGTGAACCCGTCGCGACCTATCGCATCCAGCTGACCCCGGACTTCGGCTTCGCCGAGGTGATCGGCATCCTCGACCATCTCGCCGAACTCGGGGTGAGCCATCTCTACCTCTCCCCCATCGGCCGCGCCACCGCCGGCTCGATGCACGGCTACGACTGGGTGCCGCCGCCCGGTGTCGCCCCCGCACTCGGCGGATTGTCCGGTCTACGCGAATTACGCAGCGCCGCAACAGCTCTCGGACTGGGCCTGATCATCGACATCGTGCCGAACCACACCGGGGTCGCCGACGTGTCGCAGAACCCGTGGTTCAGCGACCTGCTGCGCTATGGTTCGGCGTCGCGCTATGCCGGCTTCTTCGACGTCGACTTCTCCACCGCGAACGGCGCCGACGGCAAGATCGCGCTACCCGTGCTCGCCGCCGACGGCGACCTGTCCCCACTCGTGGTCGAGGACGGGCACCTGCGCTACTACGACCACGTCTTCCCGACCGCTCCCGGCAGCACCGGTGCACTTAGCCCACTCGAGGTCCACGACCGGCAGCACTACCGCCTGGTGCCGTGGAACAGCGGCCTGATCGGCTACCGACGGTTCTTCACCGTCAACGAGCTCGCGGGCCTCCGCCAGGAGGAGCCCGCGGTGTACGAGGCGACCCACCGGTGGCTCCTCGACCTCATCGACGAGGACCTGATCGACGGTGTCCGGGTGGATCATCCGGACGGTCTGTGGGATCCGCAGTCGTATCTCCGGCGCCTGCGTGGCGACATCGGCGAACACCGCCTCCTCTACATCGAGAAGATCCTCGCCCCGGACGAACCGCTGGAGCCCACCCTGCCGGTCGACGGCACCACCGGCTACGACCAGATGCGGGTCATCGACGCGGTGTTCACCGCACCGACCGGGGTCATCGAACTCGGCGAGATCCACGAACGGATCACCGGCGTCCCCGGCGACGGAGCGTGGTTGCACCGCACCGAGCGTGACCGCAAGCTGACCACGCTGCGCTCGATGTTCCCGACCGAGCACCGCCGCCTGGTGCGTGCGGTCACCCATTCCGATCCGTCGGCCGACGCCGAGGCGGTCGAGGAAGCGACCGCCGAACTCATCGCCGACCTGGGGGTGTATCGCGCCGACTACCCGGCGCTGCGTCCGCGACTGGAGCGGATCGCATCCGAGATCACCTCGCGCACAGCTCGTCTCGCCCCCGCCATGGAGCTGGTGGTGCGCGCCACGGCGAGTCCGGGTGCGGCCACGTCACGGTTGGCTCAGACGTGCGGGGCGGTCACCGCGAAGAGTGTCGAGGACAGCCTCTTCTATCGCACGGCCCGCCTGGTGTCGGCCCAGGAGGTGGGCGGCGACCCGGCCGACCCGACGATGGGTCTACGGGAGTTCCACGCGCACAACGTCCACCGGGCGCGTGAGTGGCCGTGGGCGATGACGGCCACCTCGACACACGACACCAAACGCGGCGAGGATGTGCGTGCACGTATCGCCGTGCTGACCCAGGTGCCCGAACGATGGTCGATGATGGTCGACACGATCTGGCGGTCCACCCCGCCTCCGGACGATCTGACCGGCTACTTTCTGCTGCAGAACATCATCGGCGTGTGGCCGACCGATGGTGCGGTCGACGACATCCTGCGCAGCCGCATCACCGATTACGCGACCAAGGCGGTCCGTGAAGCCGGCCTGCGCACCACCTGGACCGAGGTCGACGACGACTTCGAATCCGCACTCTCGGACTGGATCGCGGCGATCACGTCCGGGCCCGCCGCGGAGGCCATCTCCGGGCTGGTGACCGAGATCGCCCCCAGTTGGCGGTCGGAAGCGCTGGGCCGCAAGATGATCGCGCTCCTGGGTCCCGGGGTCGGTGACGTCTACCAGGGCACCCAATGGTGGGAGGACTCGCTGGTCGACCCGGACAACCGACGACCGGTGGATCACACGCAGTCCACGGACCACCCCAAGACCCGGCTCGTCCGAACCGCCCTGCGAGTGCGCGCCGAGCACGCTGAGGCCTTCCGCGCCGGCAGTGGCTATCTGCCCGTGCACGCCGAGGGACGGGGCGCCGATCACGTCATCGCCTTCGCCCGGACCGCCGGCGACAACCCGCGCGTCGTCGTGGTCGCGACCCGCTTCACCCATGCGCTGTCCGACCACGACCGGGCGTCGACCACCGTCACCCTCCCCGCGGGTCGGTGGCGCGACGAGCTCGCCTCCGGCGCCGATGGCGAAAAGTTCCGGGAGGCAACGCTATCGCTCGCCGACCTGGCGACCTGGCACGGTCTGGCCCTGCTGACCCCGGCCGAGTGAACGCTACAGCTCCGCACGACCTACCGCTCGAGACCTGCCGGGACCGGAGCGCCGAGACGGTCTGTGTCAGCCCGCCGGCGCAGGCGCCGGAGCCGGTTGCGGTTCCGGCGCGGGCGGCGTGGCGCCACCACCCTGTTCCGGCCCGATGCCGGCCTGCGCCCCGCTGAGCTCCGACACCAGCCACTGCCCGTCTTCTTTGCGCAGATCGAGCCACATCAACATCAGGCTCTGGCCACCGTCCGGCGCGAGCGTGCTCGTACCGCTGACCTCCATCAGCACGGCGGTGCGCGCGGTATCGGTGTCGAAGGTCTCCACCGACACCGACTTCACCGCCGACTCGGCGTCCTGCAGGTTGAGCTGCTCCACCGCTTCGGCGGTGTCGGACTGCTGCTGTTCGAGATGCTGGCGGAACTCGCCGGTCGACAACGGGCCCAGCAGCTCCTTCATGCTGCCGACCCCGTCCTTGGTCATCGTGCTCACCAACTTGGTGACGAATTCCTCGGAGGCCGCCTTGCTGCCGTCGAACGCGTCGAGTCGCTGACGCTCCTGGTAATACCCCCACCCGAGCAAGGCGACGCCGACGACTGCAACGATCGCGATGATCGCGGCGGCGACCTTCGCCAGGCCTGCGCTGGTGAATGTCAACGAGAACTGACGTGGTTCCGACGACGGGATCTTCCCGGGTTCGTCGGTCTGTGCGGTGGTCTCGTCGCGTTCACGGTCGGTCGACGGCCGCGCCGACGATCCACCCGACTTACGCGCGGCCTTCGTCCGCGGTCGCGGGGTGGCCTCGGCTGTGGGGGTCTCGTCGACCTCGGTCTCTGCGGAGTCGTCGGTCGGCTTGTCCTGCTCGGTCATTCCTACTCTTCACATCATTTGTCGAGCGGCACGGTTCGCGCGTTCGGGTCGAAACCGGGGGGCGGACCGGCGGTGTCGTCACCGGGCGGCCGTGGTGCGTTGGCCGATCCCCGGATCTGCTGTTGCGGATCCTCAGTGACACAGTACAGATTCGTCGGGACGGTGAGTTCCAGGATCTTGGTCGGCCGGACCGGCGTGACCGCGTAGTTGCAGTGGGGCCGCGGATACACCGATCCGAACGCCCACCAGGCACCGTCGTGGAACATGGAGAGGCTCTTGACGCTCGCGTCCCGAATCGACGGCAACAGATTGGCGATCGCGGGCGCCCGGAGTGCGCCCTGACGCGCGATGTCGACGAGCTGGCCCACCACGTCGGTGACCGGATCCCGGATCTGGTTGAGCGAGCCGGTCAGGCTGGTCAGCTGGGTCGGCCCCCGATCGAGCAGCGTCCGCAACTCCTGGTCGGCGGCGACCGCGGCATTGACGATGGTGCTCAGCGAATCGACGGTCGTCCCGAGATCGGGCTGGATCTGGGCGGTCGTCTGCAGGATCGTGCCGGTGTTCGAGATCAGTTCCGTGGTCTCCGGCAACACCCGCGCGAGGTCGGCGAAAATCGTTCCGCCGGAGACGAACAACGATTCCAGGACGTTGTCGCCGGTGCCGTCGGCGCCGAGCCCGACCTCCAGGTTGTCGATCGCCGACCGCAGTTTCACCGGGTCGATCTGGTCGACGACGTCGAGCGTCGCCTCCAGTGTTCCCGGGAACGGCGCGGTGACCCGGGTCTGATTCATGTTGATCTCGTCGCCGTCGGTGAAGTACGGACCGTCGGCGGTGGCCGGCTGGAAGTCGACGTACTGTTCACCCGCGGCGGACAGTCCGAGGGCGGCGACCACGGCGTTGCGGTTGATCTTCACGTCCTCGGCGATCGCGACGGTCACGTCGACGGAGTCCGGTTGCACCTGGATGTCCTCGACGTCGCCGACACGGTCGCCACGCACCGTGACACCCGAGGTCTCCTGCAGCCCACCGGAGTTCGGGAAGTGCACGGTGAGCTGATAGGTGCCCTGGAACGGATCCCAGCGCAGCGCTCCGAACGACAGATACGCCAGGCCGACCAGCATCACCAGGATCAACCCGAGGTTGCCGAACAACACCGCATGCTTGCGCAGCCACATGATCGGGCCTCCCGACGCGCTCATCCGCAGCACCCCTGTGTTCCGTTGAGCCGCGCCAGGAGTCGGGTCAGCGTCTGCTGTAACGCCTCCGAGGCCGCGTCGACGTCCTCGAGTTCCGGCAACCGCGTCGCCGAGTCGAATCCGACACCCGGGTTCAGGTAGTACACCTTCGACGACAACGCGGCAGCGCTACCCGGGGTCGCCTTCACCCATTTCGGCGTCAGTTCGGCGAGATTGTCCGCCAGCGGGCCCAGCGTGACCGCCCCTTCCCGGAGTCCGTCGAGGGCGGTCTCGAGGTGCGCCAGCAGTTCGACGAGATTGTCCGATTCGGAGCCGAGGAAGTCGTTCGTCGCCGCAGTCACCTGGTTGGTCTTGTCCAGTGTGGTCAGGATCTGCCCGATCTGGCTGTTCACCGCGTTCACCGCCGGTGCGAGCTTGTTGATCGACGCCATGATCTGGGCGCGGCCGGCCGCGAGCTGACCGGTCAGCACGCTCGTCTGGCGCATCGACTCGTCGACCCGCGACGCGTTCTCGTTGAACTTGGTGATCGCGGTGGTGAGGCCCTCGATCGACCCGGACAACGCATCCGGGTTCGGCGAGACCGCCTTGCTCAGCTCGATCAGGATCACGGTGAGCGAGTTGATCGATCCGCTGTCGACGACCCCGGCGGTGCTGACCAAGAGGTCTTCCACCGTGGCCGCCGCCGACGTCGGACCCGTCAGGGTATCGCCGTCGGCGAGATAGCCTTCCGGCTCGCCGGGTGGCGGCAGCAGCGCGACGAACACATCACCGAGCGGCGTGGCCTGGCGCAGCTCGGCGCCCGTCCCGACGGGCAGCTGCGTGGCGTCGCCGACCTGCATGGTGACCACCGCGGTGTAATCCTCGGCGACGATGTCGGACACCTGGCCGACATCCATACCGTTGAGCTTCACCTTCGCGCGCGTGGGCAGGTTGAGGGCGTTGTCGAAGGTCGCCGTGATGTCGATGGAGTCACCGATGCCGCCGGGTGCCGGCAGCGGGATCTGCTCGACGGTGAGCCCGGGCACCACCCCACACCCGGACATCGCCAGCACGGCGGCCGCCGTCAGCGTCACCACCCCGCGCCGGCGCAGCCGCCGGGGGCTCCGCGGTTCGCCGACCGCTCGGAAGGGCCGCACTCCGTCCCGGGTCATTTCGCCAACTCCAACATCGCGGAGAACACCCCGAGGTCCGGGCCGAAGTCCTCGAGCCGTCCCGTTCGGCAACCGTTCTCCTGCAGGTTGATCGCCTGGCAGAACGTCGACACCAATTCGGTGTCGATGAGGGACTTGTCGAGGAGCACCTGTGCTCGCCAGGCTCCCTGCTCCGGTGACACCGAGTTGCTCAGGTTCTGGAACAGCAGCGGGCCGAGGTCGATGGTCTCGACCACCTGGCGGGAGAAGTCGCTGAGATTGGCCGCGAGCGCCGCGAGCCGGCCGGTGGAGGAACCGATCGCACCGGAGTTGTTCTGCAGGAAGACCGTGGTGTTCTGCAGAGCCACATTGAGGTCGCCGAGCACGGCCTGCAGACCGGGCGCCTGTGTCCGCAGCATCTGGGACACGTCGTTGATGGAGTTGGAGAAGGCCGTCATCTTCGGGTAGTTGGCGACCAATGTCGACGTGAGGTCCTGCACTGTACGGATGATGTCGACGAGCGCGTCGCCGTTGCCGGAGGCCACCTCCGCCGCCTGGCCGAGTTCGTCCAGCGCGACTCGCATCCGTTCGCCGTTGCCGCTGGTGATGCCGGCGGTGATGTCGATCATGTCCGCGATCGGCCCTTCACCCGGGCCGTCGCCCGACAACGACACCATCAAACGGTCGATCGAGTCGAACAGTTCGCCGACCGACACCGGACTCTTCGTCTCCTCGATCACCCCGCCGTCGACGAGTTCGGGCCCCTCGGTGTAGGCGGGGGTGAGTTCGATGTGACGGGTCGTGACGATCGAGGTGTTGACGATGGCCGCGGTGGCGTCGGCGGGCACCGGGACGTCCTCGTCGACGGTGAACGTGACCTTGACCCGACCGCCCTGCTGCTGCACCGAGGTCACCTGGCCCACCGGCATGCCGAGCACGGCGATGTCGTTGCCCTCGTAGAGACCTGAGACGTCGTCGAAGTAGGCGGTCGCCTCGATGGCCCAACCGAACGCGGAGGTCCACGATGCCGGGATGAGCGAGCATCCCGAGATTCCGAAGACGGCGAACAGGGACACCGCCGTGAGGGCGATCGAACGACGCATACGGTTTGTCAGCATCCGTCCACCACCCGGGCGGTGCACAACCAGTTGTCGGGGAAGATGCCCCACGGCAGGTAGCCGTTGGCGTACGGGCCGTCGCCGAGGACGTTGTTGGTGGTGCGTGCCGTCAGCGGCAGGACCTCGAGCATCTTGCGCAGGTTCGCCCGGTTCTTCTCCAGACCCTGCGAGATGGTGTTGAGGTTGGCCATGATCGGCGCGAACTGGTTGCCGTTCTCGCGTGCGACGGCGCGGGCCTGCTCGGCGAGTTCCGCGATGCCGTCGAGCATCCGGGTGACCAGCGCCTCCCGGGTCGCGATCTTCTCGGCGAGCTGCTGACCCTGACCGACGATGATGGACAGTTGAGCCTGGCTGTCGTCGACGATCGCGGTGACGGCCTTCGTGTCGCTGACCAGTTGGTTGATCTGATCGCGCCGGTTGGTGATGATCTCCGACATGGCGGTCAGCGAGTCGAGCGTCGGCTTGGTGACCGCGGGTGCGCCGGCGAGTTGCAGGTTCAGGGTGCGGATGCTCTCGCTGAGTTCCACGTCGTCGATGCCCGCGATGATCGGTGTGCCCTCTTCGATGGTCCTCTGCAGGTCATACGGGACCCGGGTGTCGGTGATGCGGTCGCCGTCGAGCAGGTCGGGCGAATCACCCAGGGTGACATCGACGTAGCGCTGTCCGAGCAGGGTCGACATCTTGATCTCGGCCGACCCGTTCGCGGTGACGTCGACGTCGTCGTTCACCTTCATGGTGACGTCCACCTGGTCGCCGGCGAGGTCGGTGGCGCTGACCTCGCCCACGTCGATGCCGGCGACGCGCACCTTGTCGCCGGGACGGATGCCGCCGGCCTGCGCGAACTCACCGACGTAGGTCTTCTTGCCGAGGTGCGCCTGGGCCAGAGCGGTGACGCCCAGGACCAGCAGCACGATCACCACGGCGCCGATCACGCCGTACCACATCCGCTTGTTCTCGCGGAAATAGTTGCGCCACCTACTCATTGGCACACCTCCGAGTGCTTGGTGCCGCCGATCTTGTTGATGATCCCGGGCGGGAAGAGAACGTCACCGATCGCGATGTCGAGGTCGCATGCGTAGATGTTCAGATACGCTCCCTGCCCCTGCACCATCGGGAAGTGTCCGAGGAAGATCGGCAGCTGGAAGGCCATCCCGTCGAGCTTGGAGCCGTTGGCGATGAGTGTGTCGGTCGCGGCGCGCGCGTCGGTGGCGGCGCCGGCCAGCGACGAGCGGCTGCGGGCCAGGACGTCGGCGAAACCGGTTGCCGTCTCCCCGATCTGGGACACCGAGCGACCGAACGCGGCCGAGTTGGCGTTGAGGTTCTCGATGAGGGTGGAGATGCTGTCGATCACTGTCCCGACCTGCGAACCCTGCAGTGCGAGGTCACGCATGACGCCGCTGAGATTGTCGATGATGGCCCCGATGACCGCATCACGGTCGGCCATGTCACTGGCCACCTGACCCACCTCGGCGACCGTGTAGCTCAACGACACCTCGTTGCCCTGGAACGCCTGGATCAGACCCTCCGACAACGCGTTCACCTGATCGGGTTCCAGCGTCTCGAAGACCGGCTGGAATCCCGCGAGCAACTCCGTGACGTCGAACGAATCCTCCGACGGCTGCTGCAGCGTCGACCCGGCGGGCAGGGGGTTGCTGGGCTCGTCGGGCACCAGCGACAACGCGACATACCGCTGCCCGATCAGGTTCTGGTAGCGGATGGCCGCCTTGGTGTTGGTGAACACCGACTGATCGGTCAGCACCTCGAAGCTCACCCGGGCGCGCCCGTCGTCGAGCACGATCTCGTCGACGCGACCGACCCGCACACCCGCCATCCGCACATCGTCGCCGGAGGCCAGACCCGACGCGTCGTTGAAGACGGTGTCGTACGTGCGGGTGTCGCCCGGCAGCGCACGTTCCAGCGTCGACCAGATGACGTAGGTCAGCAACACCGCGATGACGGCGAAGATCGAGAAACCGATGAGGGGCCTGCGAATACTGGTTTGTCCGTGGCTCATCAGCGGCCCCCTTCCCGCTCGCCCGGTGCGTCCGGCACGATCTGCGACGACTGCACGAGTGGTCCGAGCATCAGTGTGTCGGCGGTGTTCGGCTGGCGGCGCAGCGCCTCACCCAACGTCACCTTGTCACCGGACGTCGACACCATCCCGAAGGTCTCCGCGGCACGGCGCATGCCGTCGGACGGATAGATCGTCAGCGGACCCGAACTCGTGGGGCCGGTGCCGGTGCCGGGGCCGACACAGTTCGGGCCGCGCATCGTTCCGTACGGCCCCCCGTTGTAGACGGGGCAGTTCTGCCGGGTGTAGCGCTCGAACGCACCGAAGTTCACCCCGATGTTGAGCTGCGGATGGCCGTTGACACCGGTGAAGACGGTGAGCACCCGGGCCGCGAGGTTGTTGAGTGCCTCCAACCCCTGCGGCAGTGACTCCGGCTCGAGCACCGCGGCACCGATCAGCCGGTTGAGATCACCCACCACGCGCTTGCCGCTGTCCCCGTTGGCCGCGAACAACGCCTGGGTCTCGTCGAGGAGGCCCTGGCCCGCCGACAACAGTGCGGTCAGTTCCTGCTGCTTCTCCGCGACGGTCATCGCCGGGATGACGCTGCGGCCCAGGGTGTCGAGCAGTTCGGGCGTGGATTCCGCCAGACCCCGGACCGCGTTGTCGAAGTTGTCGAAGCCGCCCGGTGCACCCGGCGGGAACTGTGCGTTGATGGTCTGCCAGTAGTTGTCCAGCAGGGGCACGAACGCGCCGAACACCGCGCCGCCCCCTTCGAGTGCGTCGGCGATGACGCCGAGCACCGAGGCGAGATCCTCGGGTGGGACGGCCTGCAACAGGATTCGCAACTCGTTCTGGGCGTCCTGCAGTTTCAGCGTGGGCAACGACTCGTCGGCCGGGATCGTGGTCCCCGACGTGAGATGGTCCTCGCTGGGGTCGGCGGGCCGGATGAGCTGGACCGAGTTCACACCGAACAGGTTGGCCGGAACCGTGCGCGCGGTGACGTTCTCCGGGATGCCGTCGGCCTGGTCGGGGTCGATGTCGATCTCGACGTTCTTGTACTGGAGATTGCGCGGCCCCACCTCGTCGCTGAGTTCGATCGACTTCACCGACCCCACGATCAGCCCGTTGTAGCGCACGTCGGCCTGCGTGATCAGTCCGTCGCCGACGTCGGTGAGCTTCGCGGTCACCGGGACGGTCGAGGTGAACACGCCCTGGTAGCGCATGAACAGCAGCACGAACAGGATGAGCAGCGCGATGAGGAATGCGACCCCGCGCAGGATGTATTGCGGGAGCGAGGGGTTGCGGCCGTCGGTGTCGATCTGCATCGGTCTGTCCCCCTAACCCGATATCTGAATTCCGGGCGAGGTGCCCCAGAAGACCAGTGTCATGACCAGATTCGCGAAGACGATCACGATGATCGCCATGCGGATCGCGTGACCCGCGGCCACCCCCACTCCCTCGGGTCCGCCTGAGGCGAAATACCCGTAGTAGCACTGGATGAACGTCGTGAGCAGCACGAAGACGATCACCTTGACGAAAGAGAACGCCATGTCCCCGGAGACGAGGAATTGGTTGAAGTAGTACAGGTAGGTGCCCGCGCCCTGGCCGCTCTGCAGCTGGAACATGACCTGGCAGGCGAGGTAGTTGGCCGCCAGCGACACCGAGTAGAGCGGGACGATCGCGAGCACCGCGGCCGACATCCGGGTGGTGACCAGATACGGCAGCGGGCGGATCGCGATCGATTCCAGCGCGTCGATCTCCTCGCTGATCCGCATCGAACCGAGCTGGGCGGTGAACCGGCACCCCGACTGCGCGGTGAACGCGGTTGCCGCGAGCAGCGGGGCGATCTCGCGGGTCGTCGCGAACGCGGACAGACCACCCGTCAACGGCGACATGCCGAGCAGATTGAGCGCGGTGTAACCCTCGATGCCGACCGTCGCGCCGCCCATGATGCCGAGGATGACCATGACGCCGACGGTGCCGCCGCCGACGACGATCGCGCCGTTGCCCCAGGCGACGTCGGACAGCAGCCGCCACACCTCTTTGCGGTAGTGGGTGAACGTGATCGGGACCGAACCGATCGACTTCACCAGGAAGGTGATCAGGTGCCCCATCGCGGCGAGCGCGTTCCGCGGGCCCCGGTAGAGGCCCTTGGCCGCCTCGACCGGGCGCAGGAGCGGCGGTACGTAGCGTGATGCGGTCACGTCACACCACCCTCGACGGGACGAGGATCGCGAAGAGTTGGGTCAGCGCGACGTTGACGGTGAACAGCAGTAACACCGAGTTGACCACCGCGGCGTTGACCGAGTTGGCCACGCCGGCCGGCCCACCCTTGGTGGTCAGCCCACGATCGCACGCGACGATGGCCACGATCGCCCCGAAGATGACGGCCTTGGTGATCGCGAAGGCCAGGTCGGCCACCGACGCGAATGACGCGAATGTGCCCGTGTAACTGCCCGGCGTGCCGCCCTGGAAGTAGACGTTGAACACGTAGCCGGTGATGAACCCGACGAAGCACACGAATCCGCAGAGCAGGAAGCTGACCACCATGGTGGCCAGCAGTCGCGGCGAGATCAGGCGCTCGACCGGGTTGACACCCATCACCCGCATCGCGTCGATCTCGTCGCGGATGGTGCGGGAACCCAGGTCGGCGGCGATGGCCGACCCCACCGCACCGGCGAGCAGCAGCGAGGTGACCAACGGCGCGCCCTGCCGGATGACGCCGAGACCGGTGGCGGCACCCGAGAACGACGTGGCACCGATCTGACCGGCGATGTTGGACACCTGGATCGAGACGATCACGCCGATCGGGATGGCGACCAACAGGGTCGGGAACACCGAGGTGCTGGCCATGAAGGCGCACTGGCGGACGAACTCCCGGAACGGGAACCGGCCCTTGACGAGGTCGACGATCAGGACGCGGAAGACCTCGACGAACATCGCCATCTGCCGGCCGAAGGTGTCGAACGACGCCAGTACGTGCTCACGGAACCACCGACGAACACCGCCGGAACCACGTGTGCCCTCGCCGCGCGAGGTCGCCGTGTCAGTCGTCACTCCCCTGCCCCTGCTGTCGGCTGCCCCTGATCGAGGCTCGTCATATCACATATATGATCCGTGCAGAGTGTCCTGTCAGACCACTCGAGCACGGCTTCCCCCTGTCGACGACCCCCGGCCCGGTAATATACCTCGCTTCGATATCTTGCTTGTGCTACGGGTCACAGTACCGACATCTGCGGCGGTAGCGTCCGCGACATACCTTGTGTTGGATGACCGATCAGTCAGGGGCTCCGGACACCATAACTGGGACGAGCGACCAACGTGCGCGAAATACTCGCATTTCGGTCCCGGCGAGTCCTTACACACCGCCGTCGCATCCGGGTGAGATCCGTGTCTGGGCACCCGCCGCCGGCACCGTCACCCTGGTCATCGGTACCGATGCCGGCGATACCACCGATGTCGCCTTGCAGCGCGACCCGTCCGAGCCGGAATGGTGGATGTCCCCGTCCGGCGCGATCCCGAGCGAGATCCGTACTGCGGACCGCGCCGGCGTGCGCTACCGGTTCGTCGTCGACGGCGGGGACCCGTTGCCCGATCCGCGCTCGGTCCGCCTGCCCGACGGAGTGCACTCGGCGTCCGCCCTGCACCGACTCGACGAGTCGACCTTCACCGACCAGGACTGGTCCGGCATCGACATGCGCGGTGCCGTGCTCTACGAGTTGCACATCGGCACCTTCACCCCGGAGGGCACATTCGACTCCGCAATCGGCCGGCTCGACCATCTGGTGGCGCTCGGCGTCGACGTCGTCGAGGTGATGCCGATCAACGCCTTCAACGGCACCTACGGCTGGGGCTACGACGGGGTCGCCTGGTACGCCGTGCACGAACCGTATGGCGGGCCCGACGGATTCGCGCGATTCATCGACGCCTGCCACTCGCGTGGTCTCGGTGTGGTGCTCGACGTGGTCTACAACCATCTCGGGCCGTCGGGAAACTATCTACCGGACTTCGGCCCGTATCTCACCGAGGGCACCACCAGTTGGGGGTCGTCGGTGAACCTGGCCGAGCCCGACTCCGACGAGGTACGCGCGTTCATTCTCGGCAACGCGCTGCGCTGGCTTCGCGACTTCCACGTCGATGGTCTCCGTCTGGACGCCGTGCACGCGCTCGCCGACCACCGTGCCGTCCACCTCCTCGAAGAGCTCGCCGTCGCCACCGACCGGCTCGCCGAGGAACTCGGCAGACCCTTGACCCTCATCGCGGAGAGCGACCTCAACGACCCGCGGCTCATCACCCCCCGTCGACTGGGCGGCTACGGGCTGGCCGCCCAGTGGGACGACGACATCCACCATGCGATCCACGCCACGGTCTCGGGTGAGCGCCAGGGCTACTACGCCGATTTCGGCGGTCTCGACGGGTTGGCAAAGGTTCTGGAGGGCGGCTTCTTCCACGACGGCACCTACTCGTCTTTTCGCCGCCGCCGCCATGGCCGGCCGATCCCGACCGACATCATCGAGGCCTCGGCGCTGGTGACCTACACCTGCAACCACGACCAGGTCGGCAACCGGGCGACCGGCGACCGGCCGTCGGCGTACCTCGATAGTGGGCAACTCGCGATCAAAGCGGCCCTGGTGCTCTTGTCACCGTTCACGCCGATGCTGTTCATGGGCGAGGAATGGGCCGCCGCCACCCCGTTCGCCTTCTTCACCTCCCACCCGGAACCGGAACTCGCCGAGGCGGTGCGGACCGGGCGACGCAGCGAGTTCGCCGAGCACGGTTGGGACGCGGCGGAGGTACCCGATCCGCAGGATCCGGCCACCTTCGAGTCGTCGAAGCTCGACTGGTCGGAGCTCGACGAGCCCAAGCACGCGCGCATGCTCGCGTTCTACCGGGATCTCGTCGCGCTGCGGAAGTCCGAGGCCGACTTCGCCGCCTCCGGATTCGCTTCCGTCACCACCGACTTCGACGACGACGCCGGCTGGTTCGCGATGTTCCGGGGCGGCTGGGTGGTCGTGTGCGTGCTCGGCGAGGACGAGACGGCCGTGCCGATCCGGATGGACCCGGCGCTGGTGTGGGAGGACGTGACCGTCGATGACGCTGCGGTGCGCAGTCCGGGGCACAATGTCGTGATCGGAAGGCTTCGGTGATGGTCCGCTGATCGAGTAGGGCGAGCCACCCCGTACCGCTGATCGAGTAGGACGAGCCGCCCCAACCGGTGATCGAGTAGGACGAGCCGCCAGGCGAGACCGTATCGAGATCCCCAGCCGCCCAACGAGATCTCGATACAACCTCCGCTAGCGCTCCGGTCTACTCGATCAACGGGACGGTCACGCTCCAGCCCGCTCGACCAACAAAAGACACCCCCAACCGCTGATCGAGTAGGACGAGCCGCCAGGCGAGACCGTATCGAGATCCCCAGCCGCCCAACGAGATCTCGATACGACCTCCGCTAGCGCTCCGGTCTACTCGATCAGCGGGAGGGTCACGCTCCAGTCCACTCGACCAACAAAAGACACCCCCAACCGCTGATCGAGTAGGACGAGCCGCTAGGCGAGACCGTATCGAGATCCCCAGCCGCCCAGCGAGATCTCGATACAACCTCCGCTAGCGCTCCGGTCTACTCGATCAACGGGAGATCACGCTCCAGTCCACTCGACCAACAAAAGACACCCCCAACCGCCGATCGAGTAGGGCGAGCCGCTAGGCGAGACCGTATCGAGATCCCCTCCCGCGAAATAGATCTCGATACAACCTCCGCTAGCGCTCCGGTCTACTCGATCAACGGGAGGTCACGCTCCGGTCCACTCGATCGACAAAAGACACCCCCAACCGCTGATCGAGTAGGGCGAGCCGCTAGGCGAGACCGTATCGAGATCCCTTGCCGCGAAATAGATCTCGATACGACCTCCGCTAGCGCTCCGGTCTACTCGATCAACGGGAGGGTCACGCTCCGGTCTACTCGATCAGCGGGAGTTACGCGGTCAGGTCAGGTAGTCGTATGCCGGCGTGCCCGGTTCCAGGCGCTCGCAATGCAGATGTGAGTGCGACATCCGGTCCATCAGTCCGGCGAGCCCGGCAGGCTCGCCCAGCTCGATGCCGACGAGCGCGGCACCCGTCTCGCGGTTGTTGCGTTTGACGTATTCGAACAGGGTGATGTCGTCGTCCGGTCCCAGGACCTCGTTCAGGAAGCGGCGTAGCGCGCCCGGCTCCTGCGGGAAGTCGACGAGGAAGTAGTGCTTGAGACCCTTGTGGACCAGCGACCGCTCGATGATCTCGCCGTAGCGCGAGACGTCGTTGTTGCCGCCGGACACCAGGCAGACGACCGTCGCATCCGGCGCGATCTGCAGAGACGACAGCGCGGTCACGGCCAACGCGCCGGCCGGCTCGGCGATGATCCCCTCGTTCTGGTAGAGCGCGAGCATGGTCGTACAGATCGCGCCCTCGTCGACGTGGGTGATGTGAACGCTGCCCGGCGACGTGACATGGCAGGCATCGGCGGGAAGAACATCGACGGCCGACGTGGGGGCGACCTCGGCGAGAACCGGGTGATCGGTGATGGTGGCGCCCAGCGACGACATCACCCGGTGCCCGATCGAACCGATCCGCTTCACCGCCGCACCGTCGACGAAGGGATCGATCGTGTCCAGCGTGACGGGCCCGCCCGCGGCGAGTGCGGCGCTCAGCGACACGGCACCGGTGGGTTCCACGCCGACGATGGCCACGTCGTCGCCGACCGACCGGAGGTAGGTCGCCATCCCGGCGAGGCAGCCGCCGCCGCCGACCGGGGCGACCACGACGTCGGGCACGGTACCGAGCTGCTCGACGATCTCGTGGGCGATGGTGCCTTGACCGGCGGCCGTACGCGGGTCGTCGAATGCATGGATCCACGACGCCCCGGTGCGCATCACGTCGGCCTGCGCCGCCGCGGCAGCAGCGTCGTAGGTCTCCCCGACCGCGAGCAGCTCCACGAATTCCCCGCCGTGCCAACGAATCCGATCGCGCTTCTGCTTCGGCGTGGTCGTCGGGACGTAGATTCGACCGCGCACCCCCATGGACCGGCACGCGAACGCGACACCCTGTGCATGGTTGCCGGCGCTGGCGGCCACCACCCCGCGGGCCAACTCCTCGGAGGACAGCTGCGCCATCACGTTGTAGGCCCCGCGGATCTTGTACGAGCGCACCGACTGCAGGTCTTCACGCTTGAGCAGGACCCGTGCTCCGATGGCCGCCGAGATGCGGGGTGCCTCCTCGAGCGGGGTGCGGGCGACCGCGGCGGCGATTCGCTCGACCGACGCGCTGACGGCGTCGCCCGTCAATTGGTGGTCGTGCTGATGAACCGGTGCCTGCTGGGTACTCACGATCTCCATGCTCTCACCTGCCCCGATCGGCGGCGCGCGGGAGGTCACGGCGCCGGGTCGGGTCGGGTTCGTTCCTCGACGGCTCCTCGCGGGCGGCATAGACTCCGCACAGGGCCAACGCCGTAGCCGTTCGAGATCCCGGGTGGCAGGCGACCACCACCGATGCGGGAGGCCGGCATGTTCGGACGCAGCAGCTCGGACCCTGACGATCGTCGTTCCCACGCTCCGGGCCGGCGGCCCCGACCACACCGACGACGGCTTCCCGCTGCCGGGGTGATCGCGGCCGCCATATCGATGGTCGCCGCATTGCTGACCGCCATTGCACCCGGAACCGCATCGGCCGCACCGATCTGCGCCGGCGCGGGCCAGGCACCGCGGCTGGTCGGTGTCGTCCCGGGTGCTGCGCTGCAGGGTTTGACCGTCGACGCCGCGGGACGCATGTACACCACCGACCTGATCTCGGGCCGTGTGTTCCGGCTGTCCGCACCGGGTGCGCCGGCGGTTCCGATCGCCCGGGTACCCGAGAGCGGTGCCGGCGGGCTGGCCTGGACGCCGGACGGCACACTGCTGGTGGGTTACGGAGCCGATCCCCGCGTCGTCGCGGGCGACGCGCTGCGTCACGCCGGAATCGCACGCCTCGACATCGGCACCCTCGCGATGCGGCCCTGGGTGCGCGGACTGTCCGCATCCAACGGGATGGACGTCGCCGGCAACGGGATCGTCTACGCCACCAACGACTTCGGCAACCTCGTCGGACGCGCCTACCCGAACGGTGCGGTACAGGCCGACTGGGGCTCGCTGCCGAGCGCGAACGGCGCCGTCCTCGGCCGCGGCGACCGATGGCTCTACGTCTCACGGACGTTCGTCAATCCGGGCGTCAGTCGCATCTCCACGTCGAACCCGCGGATCGTGCAGAGCCTGCTGAATCTCGGCGGCGTCGATGTCACCGCGACACCCGACGGGCTGACGCTGGATTCGCGGGATCGGCCGGTGGTGCCGTTCAACGTGAGCGGGCAGATCGTCCGCGTCACCTCACCCGGGCAGTTCTGTGTGCTCGGGTCGAGTGCCGGATTCGCCAGCGTGGTGTCCTATGGACGCGGCGACCGTGGGTTCTCGGCCGGCCGACTGTTCCGCGCCGGTTTCGACGGACGAATCTACGAGATCCCCGGTGGCTTCGATCGAGGTGCGACCGCCGCATACCCGGGTCGCTGAGCGGCCGCAGGCACCCCGGAAATGAAGAATCCACCTTCCTTCGGAAGGAAGGTGGATTCACCAAGTCACTGTGGCTATCGCACGCCGCTCATGCGCTCCGGCGGGTGACCCAGAGTCGTTCGCCCCACCAGATGCTCAGCAATGCCGCCCCGGCGGCACAGGCGACGACCTGGCCCGATCCGGTGATGAGCAGGGCGCCGACGGCGACGAGCACCGCCACGAGCAGGGCGTGGACCTTGTACGCCGGCCACCGGACACCTGCGATGACGACCGTCGGCGGGAGCGAGCGCACCCGCGCGGGGCGGAGTTCGACCAGGCCGGAGATGTTCGCTGCGGTCATGACGCTCCTCGTGCTCGGTGGTGATCACGGGCTGGGTGTTCTCCACTGCACGCCAGTGTAACGCGTCCGGAACTAAAATGTTCGGTGGGCCGAAACTTGCTGTTCGGATGTGATGACGTTCACGTCCGACCAGGCCGGCCTGAGGTCATCCGCCGAGACAGCTCGGCCCCAACAGGGCCTTCAGATCGCCCATCAACGCCGAACTCGGGCTGACCCGCAGGGCCTCGGTCAGCCGCAACACCGTGGACCGCTGTTCGCTGATCAGCGTCACATGCACGTCCGCGGTGCCGGGGTGACGCGACAGCACCTGCTTGAGCGCCTGCACACGGTCGGGGGTGCAGATGCGGGCGCTCAGGGTCAGCGCCACCGGTTTCGCGGTCCCCACCGCAGCGAGATCCGGCACCGCGAGGTCGTTGGCGCTGATCATCGTCGAATCGTCACGAACGTTGACCCGCGCCTTGATCAGCACGATGTTGTCGGGAACGATGTCCATCCCGAACACGGAGAACGCACGGGGGAAGAAGTAGACCTCCACGCCACCGACCATGTCCTCGAGGGTCACCACCGCGTACGGTTCACCCTTCTTGTTCACCCGACGATTCACCGCGGAGATGATGCCGCCGATCGTGATCTGCGCCCCGTCGGGCACCGTCCCCTCCAACAGCTGGGTGATCGACGTGTCGGTTTGCGCAGCGATGGCGTGCGCGACACCCGCGAGGGGATGGTCGGAGACGTAGAGCCCGAGCATCTCGCGCTCGAGGGCGAGTTTGTGTTTGGACTCCCACTCCTCGTCGGGAATCTTCACCGCGAACACCTCGGCGAGGCTGTCGTCGGCTGAGCCGTCGTCTCCGCCCGCGGCACCGAACAGGTCGAACTGACCGATGGCCTCGGCCTTCTTCGTGCCGATGACCGACTCGACGGCGTCGCCGTGCACGAGGAACAACCCTTTGCGGGGATGGCCGAGCGAATCGAAGGCGCCCGCCTTGATGAGCGATTCGGTGACCTTCTTGCTGCATGCGGTGACGTCGATCTTGCCGAGGTAGTCCGAGAAGTTGGTGAACTTCCCCTTCTCCTCACGCGCGGCCAGGATCGACGACACGACACCCGTACCGACGTTACGCACAGCGGCGAGACCGAAGCGGATGTCGCCGCCGACCGCCGCGAAGTGACGCTGTGACTCGTTGACGTCGGGCGGCAGCACCGTGATGCCGAGCTTGCGGCAATCCGACAGGTAGATCGCCGCCTTGTCCTTGTCGTCGCCGACGGAGGTGAGCAGGCCGGCCATGTACTCGGCCTTGTAGTTCGCCTTGAGGTAGGCGGTCCAGAACGACACCAGGCCGTAGCCGGCGGCGTGCGATTTGTTGAAGGCGTATCCGGCGAACGGCAGGATCGTGTCCCACAGCGCCTTGATCGCGGCAGAGGAGAAGCCGTTGGACTTCATCCCCTCTTCGAAGCCCTCGAACTCGGCGGCGAGGACCTCGGCCTTCTTCTTGCCCATCGCACGACGCAGGATGTCGGCTCGACCGAGCGAGTACCCGGCCACCTTCTGCGCGATCTGCATGATCTGCTCTTGGTAGACGATCAGCCCGTAGGTGTCGGCCAGGATCTCCTTGAGAGGTTCCTCGAGCTCGGGGTGGATCGGCTTCACCTGCTGGCGACCGTTCTTGCGGTCGGCGTAGTCGTTGTGGGCGTTCATGCCCATCGGACCGGGACGGTACAGCGCGAGCACTGCGACAATGTCCTCGAACCCTGTGGGCTGCATGCGTTTGAGCAGCTCGCGCATCGCGCCACCGTCGAGCTGGAACACACCCAGCGTGTCACCGCGGGCGAGCAACTCGTAGGTCTTCGGGTCATCGAGTGGGGCGGCATCGAGATCGAGATCGGTGCCGCGGTTGGTCTTGATGTTCTCGATCGCGTCACCGATGACGGTGAGGTTGCGCAGACCGAGGAAGTCCATCTTCAACAGGCCGATGGCCTCACACGAGGGATAGTCCCAGCCGGTGATGATCGCGCCGTCCTGGGCACGCTTCCACACCGGGATCGCATCGGTGAGCGGCTCCGACGACATGATGACCGCGCAGGCGTGCACACCCGCATTACGGATCAGCCCCTCGAGGCCGAGCGCGGTGTCATAGATCTTCTTGACGTCCGGATCGGTCTCGATGAGTGTGCGCACCTCGGCCGCCTCGGCGTACCGCTCGTGGTTCTCGTCGGTGATCCCGGACACCGGGATGTCCTTGGCCATGATGGGCGGCGGCAGCGCCTTGGTGATCCGGTCGGCGATGGCGAAACCGGGCTGACCGAACTGCACACGTGCCGAGTCCTTCAACGCGGCCTTCGTCTTGATGGTGCCGAAGGTGATGACCTGGGCGACCTTGTCGCTACCCCACCGGTCGGTCGCGTACCGCACCATCTCACCGCGGCGGCGATCGTCGAAGTCGATGTCGATATCGGGCATCGAGACACGTTCCGGGTTGAGGAATCGCTCGAAGAGCAGCCCGTGTGGGATGGGGTCGATGTTGGTGATCCCCAACGCCCAGGCGACCAGCGAACCGGCCGCCGAACCACGTCCCGGACCGACCCGGATGCCGACCTCGTGGGCGTGCGCGATCAGGTCGCCGACGACGAGGAAGTAGGCCGGGAAGCCCATCTGGATGATGACGTCGAGCTCGTAGTTGGCCCGACGCTGGTACTCCTCGGGCACCTCGGTGCCCGCGAAACGGGTCTCCGCCAGGCCCTTCGCGACCTCTTTGCGCAGCCAGGTCTGCTGCGACTCACCTTCGGGGACCGGGAAGACGGGCATCCGGTCGCGGTGGGTGAAGACCTCGGCGTAGCTCTGCACGCGCTCGCCGATCTCGACGGACGAGTCGCACCCACCCGGGACCATCGAGTCCCACAGTTCGCGCATCTCGGCAGGCGACTTCAGGTAGTAGCCGTCGCCGTCGAACTTGAATCGGGTGGGATCGGACAGCGTCTTGCCGGTCTGCACGCACAGCAAGGCCTCGTGGCTCTTGGCGTGCTCCTGGGTGACGTAGTGGCAGTCGTTGGTGACCAGTGGTTTGATGCCGAGCTTGCGGCCGATGTCGAGCAGGCCGTCGCGGACCCGGCGCTCGATCTCCAGGCCGTGTTCCATCAGCTCGAGGTAGAAGTTCTCCTTGCCGAAGATCTCCTGCCACTTGGCCGCGGCCTCGAGGGCCTCGCGGTCGTGGCCGAGTCGCAGCCGGGTCTGTACCTCACCCGACGGGCAGCCGGTGGTGGCGATGATGCCCTCGGCGTATTGCGCGATCAGGTCGGCGTCCATGCGCGACCATTTGCCCAGCTGTCCCTCGATCGACGCCAGCGACGACAGCTTGAACAGATTCCGCAGACCGGTCGCGTTCTCGGCGACCATCGTCATGTGGGTGTAGGCACCCGAGCCGGAGACGTCGTCGGACTTCTGATCCCGGGTGCCCCAGGTGACGCGTTTGGTGTTGAACCTCGACTCGGGCGCCACGTACGCCTCGATGCCGATGATCGGCTTGATGTCGTTGGCGACGGCGGTGTTGTAGAACTCGCTCGCGCCGAACATGTTGCCGTGGTCGGTCATACCGATCGCCGTCATCCCCAGGCGTTTGGCCTCGGCGAACAACGGGGACACCTTCGCGGCACCGTCGAGCATCGAGTACTCGGTGTGGTTGTGCAGGTGAACGAACGAATCGGCCACGGACGCCTCTCACCTCATGTTCTACGACGAAATGTTTCCCCACCCGCGCGGTGCCGGCCATCGCGTGTCCAACGGGCAGCCCCAACTGTATGCCGATGATCCGACAGCCTCGGCCATGGCACGCCCGATGTGACAGATGGGACGACGGGGCGCGGTGTGTCGGACCGGCGTGTCGGGCGACCCGGGTTCTGTCGGCGGGATTCCGGGTTCCGTCGGCGGCGGGTCAGGCGTCGCGCAGGATGTCGAGCGCGTGCTGCAGATCGGCCGGGTAGGGACTGGTGAACGTGACCTGCCGTCCGTCGGCGGGGTGTGCGAACGACAGAGACCGGGCATGCAGCCACTGCCGGGCCAGGCCGAGACGCTGGGCCAGCACCGGGTCCGCGCCGTAGGTCAGGTCTCCGCAGCACGGATGGTGCAGGGCCGCGAAGTGCACCCGGATCTGATGGGTGCGCCCGGTTTCCAGGTGGATGTCGAGCAGCGATGCCGACGCGAACATCTCGACGGTGTCGTAGTGGGTGACCGACGGCTTGCCGGCCGCGGTGACCGCGAACTTCCAGTCGCTGCCCCGGTGCCGCCCGATCGGCGCGTCGATCGTCCCCTCGGGTGGATCGAGGTGTCCTTGCACCAGCGCGTGATAGCCCTTGTCGACCTCGCGATTCTTGAACGCGCGCTTGAGCAGCGAGTACGCCCGTTCCGACACGGCCACCACCATCACTCCCGACGTGCCGACATCGAGGCGCGAGACGATGCCCTGGCGTTCTTGGGCACCCGAGGTGGCGATCCGGTAGCCGGCCGCCGCGAGCGCTCCGACCACGGTCGGGCCGGTCCAGCCCTGCGACGGGTGGGCGGCGACCCCGATGGGTTTGTCCACCACGATGATGTCCGAATCGTGGTAGATGATGTCCATCCCCTCGACCGGGGTCGGCTCGATCCGCAGCGGTTCCTCGGGCTCCGGCAGCGTGACGTCGAGCCAGCTGCCCGCGGTCAGTTTGTGCGACTTGCCGACCGCGACACCGTCGACGGTGACGTCGCCGTCCTCGGCGAGCGCGGCGACCACTGTCCGCGACAACCCGAGGACACGAGACACACCGGCATCGAGTCTCATCCCGTCGAGCCCGTCGGGTACGGGCATCGATCGCGACTCACGCATCGGCGTCCTCAGCGGCCGGCCGGTCGTCGGCGTCACCCCCACCGGAGCGCCGTGCGGCCCATCCGGTGCGGGAACCGTCGTACTCGAAGCCCAGCAGCGACAGGGCCACGAGCAGCACCGCACCGCAGACGACGGCGGAATCGGCGACATTGAACACCGGCCACCAGCCCACCGACACGAAGTCGACGACGTGTCCGCGCAGGGGGCCCGGGGACCGGAAGATGCGGTCGATGAGGTTTCCCACGGCGCCGCCGAGGACCAGGCCGAGCCCGACGATCCACCAGGCGGAGCGCAGCCGGTTGCTGTAGCGGATGATCCCGATCACCACGCACAACGCCACGATGGTCAGCACCCAGGTGTAGCCGGACGCCATCGAGAACGCCGCGCCGCTGTTGCGGACCAACGTCAGCGTGACGACGTCGCCGATGATCTCGATCGGGTCCTGGGGATCGAGAAACGCGACGGCCAGGGTCTTCGTCAGCAGATCGAGCCCGATGATCACGGCCGCGAGGGCCAGCAGGTTCCGCACCACACGGCGGCTCTCGTGCCGCGACGACCGACCGCCGGAGTCCACCGGAGGAGATGTCGGTTCGCTCATGAGTCCATCATCCACCTCATCATCATCCATGAGCGCTCCCATACGCTGGCTGCCGTGTACCCCCGTCTCGCCAGCCTCACCGTCGCGGCGGCCCTGCTGATCGGGCTGACCGCATGCGGATCAGACGTCCCGCCCACCGACGCCACCCCGTCGGGAACGACGGCCGGATGCACCGAGGAGTCCACATCCGGGCTCGAGGGCGTGAATCTGCTGCCCGTCCCACCGGCCGAGATCACCGTCCTGGACGCGGGCACCGG
The DNA here is from genome assembly GCF_036350515.1 of Gordonia prachuapensis. NCBI lineage: Bacteria > Bacillati > Actinomycetota > Actinomycetes > Mycobacteriales > Gordoniaceae > Gordonia > Gordonia prachuapensis. Next base: position 97,309 of record NZ_JAZDUE010000006.1, read on the forward strand.
CGAGCGGCGACCGCCGGCCGCGTCACCCGATCGGACCAGCCCACAGACGGTCACGCTCGAGACCACGTCGTCGGTGCGCTCGGCCGGCGACGATCAGACCCAGACCGTCCAGATGCCGCTCGACGCCGTTTTCCACTGCACGGACTCGACCGACCTCGAGGTGACCCTGGGCTCGGTCACCTCGCCGGACGCGGCGCTCGCGGAGCAGTTGGAGTCGGTGGCCGGGTCGCGGGCGGGGCTCGCGATCGGCCCCGGATCCATGCCGATCTCGCTGCGCCTGCTGCCCGCCGACGACGCGGGCCCCGAGGCGCGACTGGCGGTCGAACAGACCCTGCTACAGGCACTGCAGATGTCGGTTCCGTTGCCGACCGAGCCGATCGGGGTCGGGGCGCAGTGGCGGGTGGAACGCACCATCGACTCGGCGATGACGATCACCCAGCAGATCGACGCCACCCTGGCCGCCTGGGATGGCAACCGGATGACCATCGACGTCACCGTCGAGGAGACGCCGGTGAACTCGGTGTTCGCGATCCCCGGCTCGCAGGACTCGCTGACCATCACCCGCTTCACCAACACCGGGACCGGGCAACTCACCCTCGACCTGACACGCGGCCTACCCGTCTCGGGGTCGATCGAACTCGGCGGGGCACGGGAACTCGTGGGCGCCGACCCGGCGCAGCCACTGCTCCAGCAGACCGGGCTGTCGGTCACCTGGCGCTGATCGCCGCCCGCGTCGGACGGACCTCGAACCCGGCACAAACGAGAAGGCCGGCGACGCGGGCTCTCGCCCGCACCACCGGCCTCCGGTCGCGCGATCCTCAGATCAGTTCGGCCTCGCTAGCCCGACGCACCCTCGGTGCACATCGGCGTCTGCACGTTGTTGGCGGTGATCAACGGGCACACGGTGTCGCGGGAGAGCTTCCAGCGGCCGTCGGTGTAGACGATGCTGGCATCGAGCGTGGTCGGCGGGTTGTCGGGCAGCTTGACCTGCACCTTCACCGACGCCTTGTTGGGTCCGGCCGGGATGACCGGCGGGAAGATCTCGTAGGTGACGTCCGGGTTGTCCTGCTGAGCCTTGACGAGCTCGTCGAAGATGGCCGGATCCGCAGCAGACCCCTCGACCAGCTCGGTCTTCTCCGAGTTCGGGATGTCCGGGTCGAGCGCCTCTTCGAGCATCTGGTTCAGTGTCGCGACCGACGGGCGCGTATCGGGGTCGGTCACCCCGCCGTCGCCGGCACCGGCATCCGCCGTCGCCGACGACACCGTCGGCACTGCCGGGACGTCGCTGTCATCGCTGCCGCAGGCGGCCACCGATGCCACCGCACCCGCGATCAACGCGGCGGTCACGATCTTCGGAAACTTCACCGAAAATTCCCCTCACTAGTCGTTCGTCCGGTCTGCGTGTTCGTCTCGCAGATCCCGGTGGATTCTGGACGCTCATCCCCTGCGGGGCCGCCAAAACTCCCACCACTATGCCAAACCGACGAGAACGCACCCAACATTCGATGCGGGTCGTCGCACGTCGGAAGCGCAACGGTCGGGAGGCGCCGTGGGTTCCCGGCGCCCGGAGACCATACGCTGGGACACCATGACGGCCACCCGCATCGTCCTGATCTCGACCGGCGGCACGGTATCGGCCCGGGCGACCGCCGACGGCGCGGTTCCGGCCCTGTCCGGGCACGACCTCCTCGGCACGGCCGACGGCGATCACCTCGCGTTCGACGAGGTCGAGGTGACCACGACGGATCTGATGTCCGTGGACAGCTCGGCGATGTCGGTCGCCGACCAGTTCGCGATTGCCGCCGCGGTCCGTGACGCCCTCGCCGATCCCGCCGTCACCGGCGTCGTGGTGACCCACGGCACCGACACGATGGAGGAGAGCGCCTACCTCGTCGACCTGTTCCACATCGATGACCGTCCGGTGGTCTTCACCGGTGCGCAACACACCGCGGACTCGCACACCGCCGACGGTCCGCGCAACATCGCCGATGCGATCCGGGCCGCCGCGACCGCCGACCACCGGGGTCGCGGCGCCCTCGTCGCGATGGGTGGCCGAATCCATTCGGCACGTGGGCTGTTCAAATCCTCCACCACCGCGCTCGAGGCGTTCGACACCGTTCACGACGCCATACCGAGGGTCGTCCTCGACGCACCGCCACCGGCCACCGGCCACGCCCGAGTCGACTCCTTCGGCCTCTACCCCGGCGTGTCCCCGGGACTCATCGCGGCCGCGATGAGCCAGCACGCAGCGGGAATCGTGCTGGCGGGCACCGGTTCCGGAAACACCCACCCGGACATCACGGCCGAGGTGAGCGCGGCGGTCCGGGAGGGGATCGTGGTGGTGGTGTCCACGCGGGTGCCCTTCGGTCCGGTGGTGCCGACGTACGGAGGGGGCGGGGGTGGCGTCGATCTCGAGCGCGCGGGCGCCATCGTGTCGCGCTGGCTGCGGCCGCCGCAGGCCCGGATCGCGTTGTTGGCGTTGCTCTCCACCGGCGCCACGATCGACGAGGTCCGCGACTTCTTCGCCCGGATCGACCCCGCCTGACCCACATACGCAACGGTTCTGCGGATCAGTCGGCGTCCGCGGTGGGACGGACGTCGGGCCACGCGAGGCTGGCGATGGGATCCGCGCGAGCGAGGGCGGGATCGTCGACCGGGAACGTCACGGCCCGGCCGGGTCCGGTGGCCCGTGTCTCGAATCGCACCGTCACCACGCCGTGCCCGCTGCCCTGCACCCAGCCGTGACCGTGTTCGGGGTGCGCCACGTCGGTCCCGGTCTCCCATCGCGGGGCCGCCGTCTCGTCCGGCGGTCCGGCAGTCGGCTCCGCGACGTCGGGTTCGGGACCCGCGGTGACGAACGCCGCCTCCACGTCGTCGACGTCGCCGATCTCGACGACGGCCTCGTCGGGCAGGTCGTCCAGGTCGGCGAACAACGAGAACTGCTGCACCGCAGTCAGTCCCGAGTATCCGACGCCGACCAGCCGGATCGGTCCGATGCTGCGCGGATCGAGGGCCAACCGCTGGGCCGCCGTCGAGAGCACCGACAGTTCGGTGGTCGCCGCGGGCAGCGTCGTCGACCGGGTGAGGATCGAGAAATCCGAGCGCCGGAGTTTGAGCACCACGGTCCGCGCGCCCCGGCCGTCGGCGAGCAGCCGCCGGTGCGCACCTTCGGCGGCCGCGTCGATGGCGGGCCGGAGTTCATCGAGGTCGACGAGGTCGCGGGGAAAGGTCGATTCGGCGCTGATCTGCTTCGCCGATGCCCGTTCGGTGACCGGACGTTCATCGACGCCCTGGGCCAGACGATGCAGCGCCGGGCCGAGCGTGGCCCCCAGCACCGAGACGACTTCCAGGTCGGACATCGCGGCGAAGTCGCCGATCGTCTCGATACCGAGCCGATGCAGCCGGTCACCGGACACCGGGCCGATCCCCCACAGCTTGCGCACGGGCAGCGCGTGCAGGAACGCGAGCTCACGGCTGGGTGGAATCGCCATCACCCCATCGGGTTTGGCGAGACCGGACGCGATCTTCGCGATCTGCTTACCACTGCCGAACCCGACCGACGCCGAGATACCCACGGTGTCCCGGATCTGCGCACGGAGCCGTTCGGCGAACGCGGTCACGTCCTCGATGCCGGCGCCGGAGAGTTCCGCAGGCTCGCCGAACGCCTCGTCGAACGACAACATCTCGATCACCGGTATCGCATCCCGCACGAGCCGGAACACCCGGGCACTGACCACCCGGTACACCCCGCCTCGAGGCGGCAGCACCACGACTCCGGGGCCCACGAGTCGTCGCGCCTGGTGCATCGGCATCGCCGACCGGGCACCGAATGCGCGCGCCGCGTAGCTGGCACCGGCCACCACTCCCCGACCGCCGGTGCCGCCCACCAGCACCGGCCGGCCACGCAGGGTCGGGCGCGTCAGCTGCTCCACGGAGGCGAAGAACGCGTCCATGTCGAGATGCATCACCCACCGCGCACTGCGTTCGGTATCGGCGTGCCCGGGCTCGGCCTCGGGCGGGACGGCGGAGTCCACCCCCGCATCGTATGCGGCCGCAGATCGGTGATTCCTCAGTGGATCTCGAAGACGGGCAGGTCGTCGACGTGCCGGGCGAGGGTGGCATCGTCGGGCTCGGTGCCCATCCCCTCGGGTAGGAACCGCTTGACCTCCCATCCCCATTTTCCGAGGTAGGCGCGGATGATCGGCGCGCGGTCGGCCGGTGCCACCTCGACCAGCCGGACCGACCGGCTCCGACGGCCGCGGCGCAGCTTCGCCGCGTCGTTCACCCGGGCGTTGCGCGCCCACTGGGTGTTGCCGCGCGGCGAGACCAGGTACTCGCGGCCCTCGAACGGCATCGGGTTGACCGGGACGGTCTGCGGCGTGCCGGACTTGCGTCCGGTGACGGTCAGTGTCTGGGCGCCCGCGAGGTTCACCCCGCGTTCGACCAGCCATCGAGCGACGCGGTTGAAGGCGGCGTCCATTCCCTTGGGCCCGCGATAGTGCGGCTGAGCTGCGTGCATGATGAGTCCCCTTCGTGAGATCAGAATCGAGAGCACCGCTCTCGTTTTCTAGTGTGCGCGCCCCCGAGGGAAAAATCAAGAGCACTGCTCTCAGTTGTGCGACGATGTCCTCATGGCCACCACCACACGCGCCGCGAATCGGGCGGCGATGGAATCGGAGATCCGACGACTCGGCCGCGAGCACCTGCGCACCTACGGCGCCGCAGGCCTCTCACTCCGTGCGGTCGCCCGCGATCTCGGCGTGGTGTCGTCGGCGGTGTACCGCTATGTCCCGAGCCGCGACGACCTGCTCACGTTGCTGCTGGTGGAGGCATATTCCGACGTGGCGGACTCAGTCGAGCAGGCGATGGAAGCAGTCCCGCCGGACCGTCATCGGGGCCGCCTACGCGCCGCAACCCGCGCACTCCGCGCCTGGGCAGTCGACGACCCGGCCCGGTGGGCGCTGCTCTACGGAAGTCCCGTCCCCGGATACTCGGCACCCGCCGAGCAGACCGTGGAGCCCGGCACGCGGGTGGTCGCGATGCTCATCGACGAGGTCGCTCGCGCCGAGGCCGACGGAGTACTGCAGTGCCGGCAGCAGGACCTGACAGCCGGCCTCCGCAGCGATCTCGCCACGATCCGGGACGAATTCGGCGTCGAACTCTCCGACGCCGCGCTCGTGGTGGCGACGACCCTGTGGTCGACCGCCATCGGTGCGGTCAGCCTCGAGGTGTTCGGCCAGTACGGCGCGAACACCTTCAGCGATCCGGCCGCGTTGTTCGACGTCGCCATCGAGCGCGCACTGACTCCCCTCGCCGAGGCGCCCCGCGACTGAGCAGCGCAGGTGCTCACCGGGCGATCGGTCGCTCCGTCTCGATCCCGGTCAGCTTCTCCGGATTCCGGACGGCGAAGATGTCGTGCACCACCCCGTCCGCGAAGTCCAACACGAACACGCCCTGCAGACGGCCGTCGAAGTAGATCCGCATGCCGGGCAGGCTGTTGAAGATCCCCGCTTCGAGCCGGAAGTCGGGATGTATCGACCCGACCCGGTTGAAGCCCGACAGCAACCGCGCCACCGCGAGCGCGCCCTTGACCGGCCGCCGCACCGCCGTGGCCTTACCGCCCGAATCGGCGGTGAAGACCACATCCGGCGACAGCAGGGTCATCAGCTGCTCGACATCGCCGGACGACGCGGCCGCCAGGAAGGCCTCGGTCACCTCGGCGGTACGCGCCGAGTCGATCGGCTCGAAGCGATGCCGGCGGGCGTGCACATGCGCCCGGGCGCGGTGTGCGGTCTGGCGCACCGCCGGCACGGACTTGCCGACCATGTCGGCGATCTCGTCGTGGGCGAACCCGAAGACCTCCCGGAGCACGAAGACGGCGCGTTCGTCGGGCCCCAGGCTCTCCAGCACGACCAGCATCGCCGTCGAGACCGATTCCGCGAGCACGACATCCTCGGAGGCGTCGCGCTCGTCGAGCAGGATCGGTTCGGGTAGCCACGGCCCGACGTACTCCTCGCGCCTGCGCACGGACGTGCGCAACATGTTGAGTGCCTGGCGGGTGACCACCTTGGCGAGATAAGCCTTGCTGTCGGCGACGGCGTCGAGATCGACGTCGGCCCACCGCAGATAACTCTCCTGCAGCACGTCGTCGGCGTCGGTGGCCGAACCGAGGATCTCGTAGGCGACGGTGAACAGCAGTGGCCGCAGTTCGGTGAATCGTTCGACGTGCGCGTCGGTACCGGCCGTCATCCGGTCGCCTCCAGGCGCGGTGGCTCAGCGAGTTCGCGGGGCCGGCCGAACGACGGCGTGGCACCCGGATGACGCCCTTCCAGGCGCAGGCTCAGGATGACGCTGCGGCACACGAGTTCCTTGATCGCAGCGGCGGTACGGCCGGTGATCGCGGTCTCGAGCGGGCTGTCGTCACGTCGCGTCGGCTGGACGATGGCGGCGTGGCGACCCAGCGAGGTGCATTGGCCGAGGAACGCGAGTGCGACGGGTTTCGGCAACGCACCGGCCAGTCGCGCACGGACGGTGTCGGCGGCGTGCGGTCCGAGCTGATTGGCCGCCTGGCAACTCATCCGGAACGGTTGCCCCGACGGCGCCACGGAATCCCCGGCACCGACGATGCGCGGATCGTCGACACTGGTGAGTGTCTCGTCGGTGACCAGTCGCCCGATCCGGTCGGTGGTCAGGCCGCTCTTCGCGGCGAGGTCCGGCGCCCCGAACCCGGCGGCCACGACCGTCGTCGCACTCGGCAGTATCGCGGTGGACTCACCGGTGGACACCGTCACGGTGCCGGGGCCGATGCTGTGCACGCGGTGGTCTTCCATGATCTCGACGCCCAGCTTGGTCAGCCGTCGGCGGGTGGCGCGTCGCGCGCGCTGCCCGAAGGACGGGGCGAGCACGCCGCGGCACACCAGTCGAACCGACCGTCCGGCGTCGGCGAGCTCGGCGGCCGTCTCGATCCCGGTGAGTCCGCCGCCGATGACGGTGACCGACGCATCGTCGGCGAGGTCGGCCAGCCGGGCACGCAGTCGCTCGGCGGTCTCCCATTCGCCGATCGGATAGCCGTGTTCGGCCGCACCCGGAATCGTGTTCGCGGACAACGCGGTCGAGCCGACGGCGTAGACCAGGTGGTCGTAGTCGAGGGTGTCACCGCCGGCGAGTTCGACCCGCCCTGCGGCGACGTCGATGCGGGTGGCCGAGTCGACGACGAGGCGCACCTCGCGACCGAGGACCTGGTCGAAATCGTGTTCGGCGACACCGGTTCCGGTGGCCCACTGATGAAGCCGGATGCGATGGACGAATTTCGGCCGCGGATTGACCAGCACCACGTCGGGTGCCGGCTCGGTGCCGGCACCGGCGATCCGGTTGGCGGCCATGGTCCCGGCGTAGCCTCCGCCGAGGACGACGACCTGCGGGCGTCGAGTGGTCTTCATGGGTTGCTCCTCTCGAAAAAGGTGGACAACCTCTGAGACACCGTACGCCCGCGGGACGTGACAGAGAGTGACTCAGATCACACTCAGGCGCGCGCCATCTTCGTCACGTCTGCGGTGACCCCGTCGCCGAGTTCGACGCCACCCGCCGCACCGGCTTCCGCGTCCACGACGTCGAAGGAGACCGCGAGAATCTCACCGGCGATCAGATCGGCGTGCGTCCGTGCCCAGTCGGCGCGGTTCGCCGGCACCACGAGCCGGACGCCGATCCGATCGGAGACATCGAGACCGAGAGTGCGCCTGGCGTCCTGCAGTTCGCGGATGCGGTCCTTGGCCCAACCCTCGGCCTCGAGTTCCGGGGTGACGGCGGTGTCGAGGACGACCAGGCCGCGGCCACCGGGCAGTTCCGCGGTCGAGTCCGGCTCCACGGCGACGAGGCGGCGGGTGTACTCGCCATCGTGCAGTTCGATGCCGTCGGCGACGACCACCTCGGCGCCGTCGGCCCCCGCCTGCACCGACCAGTCACCGCTCTTGACCGCCTTGATGGCCCGTTGCACGTCCTTGCCCAGGCGCGGACCCGCGGCTCGTGCGTTGACCGCGATCTCGTACCGGCCGTACAGGTCGGCGTCGGTCGAGAGCGTCACCGACTTCACGTTCATCTCGTCGGCGATGAGATCGGTGTACGGCGTCAGCTGTTCGGCGGTCGGCGACGCGACGGTCAACCCCGGCAGCGGCAGCCGCACGCGCAGCTTGTTGGCCTTGCGCACACTCGAGGCGACCGAGCAGACCTCCTGCACCTCGTCCATGGCCGTCACCAACGCCGTGTCCGACGGCAGTTCGTCCGCGGTCGGCCAGTCGGTCAGATGCACCGACCGGCCACCGGTCAGACCGCGCCAGATCGCCTCGGTCGCCAGCGGGAGCAGCGGCGCGGCCAGACGCGACGCCACCTCGAGCACCGTGTACAGGGTGTCGAAGGCGTCGGGGTCGCTGTCCTGTCCCACCCAGAAGCGAGCGCGGGAACGACGCACGTACCAGTTGGTGAGCGACTCGACGAACTCCCGGTACGCCTCGCAGGCACCGGCGACGTCGAAGACGTCGAGGGCCTCGGTCATCGTGTTCCGGGTCGCCGACAGCTTCGCCAGGATGTAGCGGTCGAGCACGTGCGTGGAGTCCGTACGCCAGGTCGCTGGCCGCTCGGCGTAGAGCTGCAGGAAGCTGTAGGCGTTCCACAGCGGCAGCAGGGCCTGCCGAACGCCTTCCCGGATGCCGCGTTCGGTGACCACCAGGTTGCCGCCGCGCAGCACCGGCGACGCCATCAGGAACCACCGCATGGCGTCGGAGCCGTCGCGGTCGAACACCTCGTTGACGTCGGGGTAGTTGCGCTTGGATTTCGACATCTTCTGGCCGTCGTCGCCGAGGACGATGCCGTGGGCGATCACGCTCTTGAACGCCGGACGGTCGAACAGCGCGGTCGCGAGTACGTGCAGGTTGTAGAACCAGCCACGCGACTGGCCGTTGTACTCGACGATGAAGTCACCCGGATTGTGCGGCAGCTCGCCGGTCTCCGGATCGCCGTCGAACCAGTCGGCGTTCTCGAACGGGTAGTGCACCTGCGCGAACGGCATCGAACCGGATTCGAACCAGCAGTCGAACACCTCCGGCACCCGACGCATCGTCGACTTGCCGGTCGGGTCATCGGGATTGGGCCGGGTCAGCTCATCGATGTAGGGGCGGTGCAGATTGTCCGGCCGCACCCCGAAGTCCCGTTCGAGTTCGTCGAGGGAGCCGTACACGTCAGTGCGCGGGTACTCCGGGTCGTCGGAGATCCAGACCGGGATCGGCGCGCCCCAGAAGCGGTTCCGGCTGATGTTCCAGTCACGGGCACCCTCGAGCCACTTGCCGAACTGACCGTCGCGGATGTGCTCCGGCGACCAGGTGATCTGCTTGTTCAGCTCGAGCATCCGGTCCTTGATCGGGGTGACCGCGACGAACCACGACGGAACCGCCATGTAGATCAACGGCTTTCCCGACCGCCACGAGTGCGGATAGGAGTGCTCGATGGTCTCGTGGCGCAGGATCTTCCCGATCGCCTTGAGGTCCTTGATGATCGCCCGGTTCGCGTCGAACACCATCTGGCCCTCGTAGGGTGGGACCTGCGCGGTGAACTTACCGCCCGGGTCGAGGGGCTGCACGACCTCGATGCCGTTGGCGGTCGCGAGGTCCATGTCCTCCTCACCGAAGGCGGGCGCGAGATGCACCACACCCGTGCCGCTCTCGGTGGTCACGTAGTCGCCGAGCAGGATCCGGTGGGCGTTCGGGTGGCCGACGAAGAAGTCGAACGGCGGGGTGTAGGACATGCCGGCGAGCTCGGCACCCCCGTAGCTGTGCACGATCTCGGCGTCCGGGATCTCCTTGGCGTACGCACCCAGCAGCGCCTTGGCGAGTAGGTAGTCCTGGCCGTCGGACGCTCTGACGTGCACGTACTCGACGTCGGGGTTGACCGCGATCGCGAGGTTGGACGGCAGGGTCCACGGGGTGGTGGTCCAGATCAGTGCGTTGACGCCGTCGAGTTCGGGATGGGCGTCGTCGCCGACGAGAGGCATCCGCACGGTGATCGCGGGGTCCTGGCGCATCCGGTAGGCGTCGTCGAGCTTGGATTCCTGATTGGACAGCGGCGTCTGCTCGTACCAGCTGTAGGGCAGGACGCGGTAGCCCTGGTAGATCAGTCCCTTGTCGTGCAGCCGCTTGAACGCCCACATCACCGACTCCATGAAGTCGAGATCGAGCGTCTTGTAGTCGTTGTCGAAATCGACCCAGCGGGCCTGGCGGGTGACGTAATCGCGCCACTCGCCCGTGTAGCGCAGCACCGAGTCACGGCAGTAGTCGTTGAACTTCTCCATGCCCATCGACTCGATCTGCGACTTGTCGGTGATGCCGAGCTGACGCTCCGCCTCGAGCTCGGCGGGCAGACCGTGGGTGTCCCAGCCGAATCGACGCTCCACCCGCTTGCCGCGCATGGTCTGGTACCGGGGTACCAGATCCTTGACGTACCCGGTGAGCAGGTGGCCGTAATGCGGGAGTCCGTTGGCGAACGGAGGTCCGTCGTAGAAGACGAACTCTTCACGGTCTGCGCGGTTCTCGATCGAGGCGGCAAAGGTGTCGTCGGCGGCCCAGTAGGACAGCACGTGCTGTTCGAGATCGGGGAAGGACGGGGCGCCGCGGCTGCCGCCGGTCATGTCGATCACGGGATAGACCCGGGCGTCGGCAGGTGTTTCGGCGTCCTGGGTGTGCAACGGTGGGGTCTGCGCCATGGTCGTCTCCTCGTGCCTGGCATGTCGTGACTGCTCTGGCACGGGGACGCACACCTGTGGTCGACGACCACTCGATCCGCGCGGTACCACCCCGCTTGCAGCGACGGTCCGATGGATCCGTGCGCCGCCACTCTCCGGCTCGCGCCTCGCGCGAACCCACGGCTGTCTCGGGCCGCTCCCGCCCGGTTCTACTAGGGGGTGCGACTGGTCGCACGACCCCGTTCTTCCGGGTGCTCCCCGGTGATGGCCGGATCAACGCAGGTTCGAGTGTAGCCCTCGACGCGCCGGCCGGACGAATCGCTTTCCCGGGCCGCGCCGACCGGGGCGCGATGTCTGGAGACCGAACGCGCAGCTTCCAACCGGTCGCTCAGCTAGCACACTGAGCGGAAGGTTGGAAGCTGCGCGTCTGGACCCGAGTCAGTCGAGCGGTGGCCGCCAGTTCGGGTCGAGAGGATCGAATCGTTGCTTGGGCGGCTCGTCCGGCGGTGTGGATTCGCGGCGCGGGGGCTCGGCAGACTGGGTCTCGGCAGACGGGGGCTGGACCGGCAGTGACTCGGTCACCGCGTCGTCCCCACGTCGTTGCGACGACCCGTACCCGGCCGGTGGGGGTGCCGGCGGCCGTGGCGGCCGCGATCCCGGCGGGGGTGGCGGGTATCCGCCGACCGAGCGCAGGTAGTCGTCGTAGGTGCCGTCGCGCCCGGGTGCGGGTCCCGGCTGAGGCGGGGCCGGCGGCGGTGGCGGCGGTAGGTCGGCACGACCGTGGCGCCCACGCGTCTCACCAGCGACATCGGCACCGGGGTCGACGACGCCCGGGGCATCCGCGCCGGCACCACCGGCATCGATACGACCGCCGGCGGTTTCGCGGCCGGGTCTCGCGGGCTCCGGCTCTGCGGACGAACGACCCCCGGCGCCCGGGTCACCGGGACCACCGGCCGATTCGTCGACGTCGACGAAGTCGGCGAGGGTGCGCTCTTCACGCTCCCGTCGACCTCCGATGACGTCGGCGATCAGGAATCCCAGCCCGACCAGGCACACCACGATGCACGAGATCGCCAGCCAGACCGTGCCGGTGATCAATCCGAGCACCAGCAACACGAACCCTATGAGCGTCGCCGCCAGGGCCAGCGTCAGCACGAGAACCCTCCCGCTTGTCCGCCGACTAGCTCGGGGAGTAGCTGGTGAATCCGCCGTTGCCGGGGTCGGAGGAGAACGAGTCGGAACGACCACCCTCGACCGGGGCGGCGCTACCCCGCTGCTGGAGTTCCTCGAGCTGGGACTCCAGATAGGTCTTCAACCGTGTGCGGTACTCACGTTCGAACGTCTTCAGCTGCTCGATCCGGCCTTCGAGAACGGTGCGCTGCTGGTTGATCGTGCCCATGATCTCGCTGTGCTTGCGCTCGGCGTCGCTCTGCAGGGCGTCGGCGCGTTCCTGCGCCTGCCGGACCTGCGCTTCCGACCGCGTCTGCGAGTCGGCGAGGATGGCCTCGGAACGTTGGCGGGCATCGGACAGCAACGCGTCGGCCTTCGACTGCGCCTCGGAGACCATGGCGTCGGCGCGCGAGCGGGCGTCGGCGACCAGGGAGTCGGCCTCCTGCCGGGAGGTGGAGGTCAACCGGTCGGCGGTGTCCTGCGCGAGCGCGAGCACGCGCGCGGCGCGAACGTTCGCGTCGTCGTCGGAGAACTGCGACTGCGGGGCCGGTTCCGGAGCCGCGGCCTCGGGTGCCGCGGCGAACACCTGGGTGCGCTCTTCGGCGGCCGGCACCGCAGACGCACCGGAATCGGCGGCGGGAGCGCCGGATCGGGCGTCGGTGAGCTCACCTTCGAGCTCCTCCACACGCTGCTTCAGGTCGCCGTTCTCCTCGATCAGCCGCGCGAGTTCGGCCTCGACAAAGTCGAGGAACTGATCAACTTCATCCTCGTTGTAGCCGCGTTTACCGATAGGCGGTTTGCTGAACGCGACGTTGTGCACATCAGCTGGTGTCAGCCGCATGTCGGTTCCCCTCATTGTCAGTCGAACTGTCTGGATGGCCGGATCAAGCCCTGTTCAGTTGAAACAAACAGATACCAGTCTGCACAGTATTTGCTACAGGCTGTCACTGTTTATTCATACCAGTCCACTGGGTAACTGGCGTCAAATCCTGTCACACGAGAACCGTTCGTAGCAGAGCATCGATGCTGTCCTGCAATCAAACGGTCACTCGATGATGACACTCAACGGTAAACCACCGGCGACCGATGGTCACGAAGAGGTCACGGCGGGCGTGTCGACTCACCGTCGACGCGGTGTCCCCGGCGCACCGCTCCCCCAGGTCATGCGAGTCCGGCGATGGCGAGCGCAGCCGCAGAGCTACGACTGAGCGAGCTGACCACCTGCATGGCGATGAGCACGACGATCATCACGATCATGAGCGACAGGTCGAGCCGGACCGGTCCGAGCGGAATCGGCGGCAACACCCGCCGCAACGCACGGATCGGCGGATCGGTCGCGGTGAACACCATCTCGATGATCACCACCGCCAGTCCGGTGGGGCGCCATTCCCGTGCGAAGGAGCGGACGAGCTCGACGACGAGCCGCGCCAGCAGGAGCAACCAGTAGATGAACAGCACGTAGTAGAGAACCTGGAACACAATCGTCACGCCTCAAGGTTGCCTGATATGTCGCACCTGCGCTGCAACCGCCCGTGACCAGGGCGTTCTTTCAGGCGCCAGGCAGTGACGACGACCCGAGGGCCTCAGCCGTGGTTGTAGAAGCCCGTTTCCGCGATCTTGCGACGATCCTCGGGCGAGACGTCGATGTCGGCGGGCGAGAGCAGGAACACCTTGGTCGCGACCTTGTCGAACGAGCCGCGCAGCGCGAACGCGAGTCCGGCGGCGAAGTCCACGAGTCGCTTGGCATCGTCGTTGCTCATGTCGACGAGGTCCATGATGACCGGGTTGCCGTCGCGGAAACGTTCACCGATCGTGCGCGCCTCCCCGTAGTCGGACGGTCGCAGGGTGGTGATCTTGTGCAGCGGGCCGTCGGCGAACACGCGCTCGAGTTCTGCTCGCTCATCGCCACCCGCACCACTGCGCGCCACACCCGCCGGGCGCATACCCGGCCGCTGCAGCGGCTCGAGTCGGTGGGCGGACCGCATCCGCTCCACCGGCTCCCCGCTGTGCCGCCCCCCGGCGTATGCGTACTCGGGGACGGGCTCGAAGCCGCCGTCGAAGCCGTTCAGGTCGTAGCCGCCATGCGCGAACGCCTGAGGTTCGAACTCCCCCGGGAAACGCCGGTCGTCGACGTAGGCGAAGTCGGCGTCACGCGGCCCCTCACGGAAGCCCGGCTCGCGGTACCCGCCGTCGGCGTAGAAACCATCGCGGTAGGGCCGAGGACCTCGGACCGCTCCGCCCGGCTCCTCCAGGTAGTCGTCTTCGTAGTCACTCGGAGGCACCATGCCGAAATATGCCTTGAACTTCTGCATCGTGGTCATAGCTGGCCTCTCTGTTGTCCAACGCTGCCGGGGAGCAGTCCTGTGGTGCAAGTGTGGTTGTTGTGTTCGCTGGTTTTCATGTGACCAATGTGATTACTGAGAGACTAACGGCCGGGGTCCCATGATCGCGGTTCCGACACGCACACATGTCGATCCGTGCGCAACCGCCTCTTCGAGGTCACCGGACATACCCGCGGACAGTTGCCGCGCATCGGGATGCTCCTCGACGAATCGACGGTGGATCTCCGCGGCACGGTGCATCCACCGCTCCGCCGACCCTTCGACGGGCGCGATCACCATGAGTCCCTTCAGCGAGAGCCCGTCCGCACCGATCACCTGCTCGGCCAGCGCCGGCAACTCGTCCTCGACGGCACCTCCCCGGTGTGGATCGCCGTCCAGGCTGACCTGCAACAGGATTCCCAGATCGGCCGTGCGGGCCCCGGTGTCGAGTGCGGTCTGCGCTCCCCGGGCGAGTGCGTCGACGATCTTGCCCCGATCGACCGAATGCACCGAACGCGCCCATTCCGCAATGGTTTTCGCCTTCTTCGACTGCACCGACCCGATCATGTCGAACCGGGCGTCGCTCGCCGCGGCGCCGATCGCGGCGCTGCGCACCTCGGCGATCTTGCGGCCCGCCTCGGGTTCGCGGGACTCACCGAACGACCGCACCCCGAGCCCGATGAGGCGACCGACATCGTCGGCCGGGAAGAACTTCGTCACCACCAGCAGTTCGACGTCGTCGCGCCGACGCCCGGCGGCGTCGATCGCGGCGTCGAGTCGTGCCCGGGCGGCCGCGTAACGCTGCGCGAGGTCGTCGCGACGCGCGTCGCGGTCCCCGTCAGCTGCGGTCATCGCCGTTCTCGGGATGTGCCGGCGGGGAATCGGACGAGTCGGACTCGGCCGCCGGGGCGGCTGAGGAGTCGATCCAGATCACCGACGCGAGCCGGCCGGTCGGGGCGCCCCGCCGGTGGCTGAAGAGCTCGCGGTCCTCGATCGTGCACCGCGGGTCGGCAGCGACCGCCGACACCCCGGCCGCCAGGAGCTGGCGGCGGATGCCCGCCCGCAGATCCAATCCCGCGGTGCCCTTCTCGGTGATGCAGGCGCTGCCGGGCAGGTGTTCTTCGACGTCTCGCTGCATGTGCGCCGGCACCTCGTACTGGCGCCCACTGGCCGCGGGTCCGAGCAGTGCGCCCATCCGATCGGGTCGCGCGCCGAGCCGGATCATCTCCCGTAGCGTCGCCGGGATGATGCCGACGCGCGCGCCGACCCGGCCTGCATGGATACCGGCGATCACCCCGGCCTCGTCGTCGGACAGCAGCACCGGGACGCAGTCGGCCGACAGGACGGCCAGCGCGAGATCCGGTTCGGTGCTGACCAACGCGTCGGTGGCCGGCACCGGACCGTCCACCGGACCGTCGACGACGGTGACGTTGCGACTGTGGATCTGTTCCATCCAGACGATCCGTCCGGGTGTCAGACCGATCTGCTCGGCCAGCCGATCCCTGTTGGCCGACACCGCCTTCGGGTCGTCGCCGACGTGATCGCCGAGATTGAACGAGTCGTAGGGCGCCACCGACACCCCTCCGGAGCGTCCGGTGACCACGCGACGAACCCGCATCGCGGAGCTCAGCGTTTCATGAACGACGGCACGTCGACGTCGTCGTCATCGAGGGTCACGTTGTTGCGACGCGGCCGCTCCGGCTGCTCCTCGGTGAACGGATCGCCCGATCCGGCAGGCATCTTGCCGAACAGCGGGTCGTTGTCCTGCGGCTTCGACGCCACCGCACCGGCCTGGCCGGAACCGACGGACGACTTGCCCACCGCAGCGGGGATGTCGGTGCGCTTTCGCGGTGCGCCGCCGTCGAATCCGGCCGCGATCACCGTCACGCGCACCTCGTCGCCGAGATTGTCGTCGATGACCGTGCCGAAGATGATGTTGGCGTCCTCGTGGGCCGCCTCCTGCACCTGGGTGGCGGCGTTGTGGATCTCGAACAGACCGAGGTCGCTGCCGCCCGCGATCGAGATCAGTACTCCGCGAGCACCTTCCATCGACGCCTCGAGCAGCGGCGAGTTGATGGCCGCCTCGGCGGCCTTCTTCGCCCGGTCCTCGCCACGGGACGAACCGATACCCATCAGGGCGCTGCCGGCGTCACTCATCACGCCCTTGACGTCGGCGAAGTCCACGTTGATCAGCCCTGGCGTGGTGATCAGGTCGGTGATGCCCTGAACACCGTTGAGCAGCACCTCATCTGCGCTGCGGAAGGCGTCCATCAGACTGACCTGCGCGTCGCCGAGCTGCAGGAGTCGGTCGTTCGGGATGACGATCAGGGTGTCGCACGACTCACGCAGGGCGGTGATCCCGGCCTCCGCCTGACCGCCACGACGCTTGCCCTCGAACGAGAACGGACGGGTCACCACACCGACGGTCAACGCGCCGAGCTTGCGGGCGATGGATGCCACCACCGGCGCGCCGCCGGTGCCGGTGCCGCCACCCTCGCCGGCGGTCACGAAGACCATGTCCGCGCCCTTGAGGAGCTCCTCGATCTCGTCGCGCGCGTCTTCGGCGGCGCGTCGTCCGACCTCGGGGTCGGCACCCGCCCCGAGACCACGGGTCGAGTCGCGGCCGACGTCGAGTTTGACGTCGGCGTCACTCATCAGGAGCGCCTGCGCATCGGTGTTGATCGCAATGAACTCAACGCCTTTGAGTCCTTGCTCGATCATTCGGTTGACGGCATTGACGCCGCCGCCGCCGATGCCGACAACCTTGATCACGGCCAGGTAGTTGTGCGGTGGCGTCATGTGCCCGCCTTCCTCGTTCGATCCGAAACCCTAAACCTGAACCATAGATTTAGAGTTATGTCAAGTAGATGGATGTTGGGCATGACGCTAGGCATCCGAGGGCGGGGCCGCCAGCAAGCGGGCGGCGTGTCGCGAAGTTGGTCCGGTCTTTTTTCTGCGCGGTACCCGTCGATCCCACGCGCGAGGGAACGTGGCACGTCAGCGGGCCACATACGGCCACCCGATCAGCTGAACGCGGGGAACTCCGGGCTCGACACGTTGTAGGTCGAGGCGGGCCGGGTCAACAGCGCGTTGAGGGTTCTGGCTTTCTCCGCTCCCCGCTCGCTGTCGCCCCACACCACCGTCTTGTCGCCCTCGAGGGTGAACTCGATGTCTACCGGCGACGATGCGGAGACGGCGATGAGGCGTCCCGAGATCGACTCCGGCAGTTCGGACACCGCGCCCAGTGTCTCGACCGTCGTCGGGTCACTGGGGCCGGGATTCGGGGTGGAGAACTCCGGGAGGGCATTGATCTCCGGTGGGACACCGGTCGAGGTCTCGAAGGTCAGGTAACCGACGCCCGAGCGGTCGAGGACGTGCACCTTGTCGCCGTCGGTCACCTTCACCACCGGCTGCCGCTCCACCACCGTGATGGTGAGGGCGGACGGATAACTGCGTTGCACGCGCACCGATTCGATCGACGGGATGGCCGCGATGCGCTGGGCGACGGCCTGCGTGTCGACCTGCAGCAGCGGGGTCCCGTCCGCGACCCTGGCGGCCCCGATGATCTGGTCCGCCGGGACGGCCTCGTTGGACTGCACGTCGGTGGACCGGACGGCCATCAGCGGGGTGAAGTACGCGATCGCGGCGAGACCGGCGACGACGACGATGACCGCGAGCGTGCCGAGCAGCAGTCGCGGACGCCGGGGCCGAAGCCGCCCACCGCGCTCTCCTCCCCTGCCCGTCACGATTGGGTCCCGGTGTCCGCGGGCGCGGGCGATGGCGAGGTCGGGTCACCGGGCTCCCCCGCCGCCCGCAGGGCCGCCAGGATCTCGGGACCCTGCATGGTGATGTCGCCGGCGCCCAGGGTCAGCACGAGGTCGCCGGGTCGGACCAGGTCGGCGACGGTCCGCGCGAGCGCCGAGAGATCCGGCTGGAAGACGACCGGCCGGGTCACCCGGGCGGCGATGGCGGCGCCGCTCACGCCGGGGATGGGTTCCTCCCGCGCGCCGTACACGTCGGCGAGGACGACCTGGTCCGCGAGGTCGAGGGCGGCGGCGAAGTCGTCGGCGAATTCACGTGTACGGGAGTACAGATGGGGTTGGAAGACCGCGACGACGCGGCCCGGACCACCGTGCTCGGTGTGTCCGACACCGGCCTCGGCGACGCTCTCGACGGCCTGGCGCGCCGCGGACAGGACAGCACGCACCTCGGTCGGATGATGCGCGTAGTCGTCGTACACCTCGACACCGCCGACGCGGCCCCGGAACTCGAAGCGCCGGTGCACACCGCTGAACGCGGCCACCCCGTCGAGCACACCGGGCAGCTCGCCGCCCGCGACGCAGCATGCGACGGCAGCACCGATCGAGTTGAGCGCCATGTGCTTTCCCGGCAGCGTCAGGTCGATCACACACTCGACCGCAGGATCGGCGAGTGGTGCTCCGAAGCGGACGCGTGCGGTGCCGCCGGCACCGCGCGCCGCCCACGACAGCAGCGTGGCGACATGGTTCACGGTCGGCGCCAGCGCGGCGTGGCTGCCTTCTCCATAGCCGAGCACGGTGATGCCGCGGTCGGCGAGCCCGTCGGCGCATCGACCGGCGAACCGGGCGGCGCCCTCGTCGTCGAGGCATACGACCAACGTCCCGCCCGGTTTGATCCGTTCGGCGAACGAGTCGAAGACCTCGACGTAGGCCTCCTCGGTCCCGAAATAGTCGAGGTGGTCGACCTCGATGTTCGTGACCACGACGACGTCGGGTTCGTATTCGAGCAGCGACCCGTCGCTCTCGTCGGCCTCGGCGACGAAGATCCCGCCACTGCCGTGGTGGGCGTTGGTGCCGGACTCGTTCAGCTCGCCGCCCACCGCGAACGACGGATCGAGGCCGCAGTGTTGCAGCGCGACGACCGCGATCGACGTCGTCGACGTCTTGCCGTGCGTGCCGGCGACGAGCAGCGTCCGGTAGCCCTGCATCAACTCGGCGAGGACGTGCGGTCGCAGCAACACCGGGATGCCGCGCGCCCGCGCCGCCACGAGTTCGGGATTGGTCTTCGGGATCGCGGCCAGGGTCGTGACCACGACCGACGGGCCGCCGGGCAGCTGATCGAGGGCGGATGGATCGTGACCGACCTGGATGCGTGCACCGCGGGTGCGCAGGGCGAGGATGCCCCGGCCCGCCTTCGCGTCCGACCCGGACACCTGGCCACCGCGGGCGAGGAGGATTCGCGCCAGCCCGCTCATCCCGGCGCCGCCGATGCCGACCATGTGAACCCGACGCAGCTGCTCGGGCAGGTCTCCGATGGGTGCGGACGGGTCCCCGCCGCTCATCGCCTCACCTCCCGCTCGGGCCGTCGCCGTGTGACCGTCGACCGACTGTCCTGCCCATCCATTGTCACGTCTGCGGGCCCGATCCCGGCGAGCGAAACGCGGAGCGCAGACGTGCCCGGTAGGTTCCGGCGCGATGTTCGGCGGCGAGTTCGAGCGCGGCGGACGCGACGGAGTCGGCGGCATCGCGATGCCCGGTCCGCCCCGCGGCGCTCGACATCGCCGCCAGCCGGTCGGCGTCGGACAGCATCGCCGGGACCTCGCGCGCCACCCAGTCGGCGGACATGTCCGCGTCGTCGACGATGATGCCGCCGCCGGCGTCGACGACCGGCAGGGCGTTGAGGCGCTGCTCGCCGTTGCCGTGCGGGAGGGGCACGTAGATCGCGGGCAGTCCGGTGGCCGACACCTCGGCGACCGTCATCGCACCCGACCGACACATGACGAGGTCGGCGGCCGCATAGGCCAGGTCCATGCGCTTGAGGTAGCCGACGCCTCGATACGGCGGAGCGCCGGACGGCGAATCGGGGTTGATCGTGTTCTTCGGGCCGTACGCGTGCAGGACACCCACCCCGGCCTTGCCGAGCGGGCCGGCCGCACCCGCGACGGCCTCGTTGAGCCGTTGCGCCCCTTGCGAACCCCCGAACACCAGGAGGGTCGGGGCGTCCTCGTCGAGGCCGAAGTAGTGGCGGGCCTTCGCCCGCAGTCCCGGCCGGTCGAGTTCGGTGATCACGCCGCGCACGGGGATGCCGACGACGTCCGCGTCCAGACCCGAGCCGCCGACCGCCGCCATCACCCGGTCCGCGAACCGCGCGCCGACCTTGTTCGCGATGCCCGCGCTGGCGTTCGCCTCGTGGATGATGATCGGCAGTCGACTACGGGAACGGACACGCATCCGCGCTGCCAGATACGCGGGCAGCGACACGTAGCCGCCGAACCCGATCACCACATCCGCGCCGACCGCAGAGAGGACCGACCGCGCCGCCGACACCGCACCGAGGAGGCGGGCCGGCGTCTTGGCGAGTTCCATCCCGGGCTTGCGCGGCAACGGCACCGCCGGGATGAGTTCGAGCTGGTAACCGCGCTCGGGCACCAGACTTGTCTCCAGACCGCGGGTCGTGCCCAGGGCGGTCACCCGAGCGGTGGGATCGAGACGGGTGACCGCATCCGCGACCGCGAGTGCGGGTTCGATGTGCCCGGCGGTCCCGCCGCCGGCGACCACCACCGACAGCGGCCGATCCGACCGCGACCGGTTTCGCTCAGAATTCACCGCTGACCCACTCCACTTTCCCTGTCCCGGACCGCGTTCCCTGACCGCCGGTCCCGAACTGATTGTCCGAATCCATCGTCGACCCACCGGCGGACAGACGGTGTGACCGCGTGTCAGCGCCGGGTGCCGCCACGTCCGTCCGGCCGCCACGACGAGGTGGAGCCCGACCGTCGACCGCCCGGCGCGTTCGCGGTCACGCCACCGACGCCGCCCCAACGGGTGGACCCGCCGGTCGACCGCGATGTCGATGCCCGGTCCGCACCGTTCCCGCGTGTGCCGGAATACCCCGTACGGTAGTCCACCCGGACCCGGGAGGTACGTGGTGCCCGGCCGTCACCCGTCGACCGCCGCGCCGACGGTTCGGCCGACCCGCGCGCCGCACCACGCAGTCGCGGCCACTTCGACCTGTTGGCCGCGGGCGGGGCGGTACGTGCACGCTCCGGCCGGCGACGATCGAGGCGATCGCGCAGCGCGTCGGCCCGGGTCGGCCGGTAGGGCACCGGTGTCGGCAGCCGCAACCATCGTCCGAACCGGCTCGGTTCACCGCCGACCAGGGCGGCCACCGCCTCCGGTTCGTGACGTGCCGCGTTGGCCAGCAGCCCGAGCATCGCGAGGACGGTCAACGTCGAGGTCCCGCCCGCCGACAGGAGCGGCAACTGGATACCCGTCACCGGCAGCAGGCCGACGACGTACCCGATGTTGATGAATGCCTGCGCGGTGATCAGCACGGTCACCGTGGCGGTCATCAGGCGCAGGAATGGATCCACCGATCGCGCGGCGATCCGGAAGCCGATGAACGCGAGGATCGCGAAGAGCAGGACCACCAGAAGCCCGCCCACCAGGCCGAGTTCCTCACCGATGATCGCGAAGATGAAGTCGTTGTGGGCGTTGGGCAGATAGTTCCATTTGGCCCGGCTCTGTCCCAGCCCGACGCCGAAGACACCGCCGTTGGCAAGGGCGAACGTCGCCTGTCGCGCTTGATATCCCGCGCCCTGCGGATCGTCGATCGAGCCCAGGAAGCTCATCACCCGCTGGGACCGGTAGCCCTCGACCAGCGCGAGCAGGACGGCGAGTGCGACGCCGACCGCCGCGAAGGACAGGAACACCTTGACGGGTAGCCCGGCGAACCACAACAACGCACCCACGATGATCGCGATCGTGATCGTGGTCGACAGGTTCGGTTCGAGAACGATCAGCACACAGATCAGGAGTGCCACCGGCAGCAGCGGGATCAGCAACTCCTTCAGGGAGGCGTTCTCCCGGCGCCGCGAGGCGAGCAGGTGGGCGCCCCAGACGCACAACGCCACCTTGACCAGTTCCGACGGCTGCACCGACAGCCCACCGACCACGAACCAGCGGCGGGCGCCCTGACTCAGGGTGCCGATGCCCGGCACCAGCACCAGCGCCAGCAGGATCGTCGTCACCACGATCAGCGGGGCGGCCACGCGCCGCAGCAGCCGCACCGGCAGACGCAGCATCACGTAGAAGACGGCCAGGCCCAGCAACGCGAAGATGACCTGGGTTGCGAAGAGTCCGTAGGCCGAGCCTTCTTTGGAATAGCCCTCCACCGACGAGGCGGACAGCACCATCACCAGCCCGAATGCGGTCAGCAGGAACGCGATCGTGAGGATCAGGTGGTAGGAGGCCAGCGGCCGCGACAGCAGGTTGCCGATGCCCTCGGAGATCGCCGCAGGCCAGGACCCCTCGGACGAGGCCCGCCGGGAGCGATCTCGACCGCCGGTCGCCGACCGATCCGGCGACGCCTTCTCGGTCGGCGTGCTCACCGCGCCGTACCGCCGGGATGGCCGGCAGCCGGAACGGCTGCACCGGGTAGCGCCCGTGCGGCATCGGCGAAGGCGTCACCCCGCGCTCCGTAGCCGGGGAACATGTCCAACGAGGCGGCGGCGGGCGCCAGAAGCACCGTGTCCGGACCGTGGTCGTCGAGCCGCGCGAGATGCGCCGCCACCTCGACCGCGCGGGTCAGGACCGCCGTCGGGGACCCGCCGACCGCGCCGGGAGGCACTGCACCGGACGGGATCATCGTGGGGAAGTCCACGATGGTGGGGGCCTCGGGCGTCGCGGGGGCGTGCTGAACGGTCACCCGATCATCGTCCCCTGTGAATACTGTGACTGTTGGGACTTCTGGGGCGTGTCGCGAGATCGCCTCCACGATCAGCTGCCGATCCCGGCCGATCGCGACGACGGCGGCCAACCGGTCCCGGGTGTCGCGGATCATCGCGTCCACCGATGCGCCCTTCAGCAGCCCCCCGGCGATCAGCACGACCCGACGGTGACCGAGGATCGCGGCACACGCGGCATGCGGATTGGTGGCTTTCGAATCATCGACGTAGTCGATGTCCTCGACCCGCGCCACCACCTCCCCGCGGTGCGCGGCCGGGCGGAATGCACGCAGGCCGTCGCCGACCTGCTCCGGCGAGATCCCGGCGACGAGCGCAAGAGCCGCGGCGGCCAGGGCGTCGGCGACACCGGACGGCCCGGGTGGGTGGACGGCGGCAATGTCGACAAGGTCCCGCGGATGGGCGTCGGACCCGAACGCCCGGTCCACCAGCCAGCCGTCGGTCACCCCGAGTTCCCCGGCGGCGGGGGTGCCGAGGGTGAAGCCCACCCGGCGACCGACGACCGGAAGCCCGGAGGCGACAGCATCGTCGAGGCCGACCACCCCCACCCGGCCCTGCAGCGCGATGGCCTTGGCCTCGGCGTAGGCGTCGAACGACCCGTGCCAGTCGAGGTGGTCGTCGGCGACGTTGAGGACCACGCCCGCATCCGGCGCCACCGACGGTGCCCAGTAGAGCTGGAACGATGACAGCTCGGCGCACAGGACGTCGACCCGCGGTTCGGCCCGCATGGCGTCGAGCACCGGCAGGCCGATGTTGCCGCATGCCGCGCCGGCGAGTCCCCCACCGGCGACGATGTCGGCGAGCATGGAGGTCGTCGTCGTCTTTCCGTTGGTGCCGGTGACCACCAGCCAGGTGCGCGGCGGGCCGAGCAGCCCGGCCCGATCGATCCGCCAGGCCAGTTCCACCTCCCCCCAGACGGGGATCCCGCTGTCGCTCACCAGTTGCATCAGCGGATGCGAGGGGGCGAATCCGGGCGACACGATCACCAGCGAGTACCCGTCGAGGGCGGCCGGTTCGCGCGACGCGGTGCCGTCGAGCAATTGCGAGGTCGCGATCTGCGCGATCCCGAGGGCGGTGAGTTCGTCGTCGTCATACCCGGCGCCGAACCGGGCATCGGTGACGGTGACCTCTGCGCCGACGTGCGCGAGGTAGCGCGCAGCGGAGCGTCCGGCGGTGCCCGCGCCGGCCACCAGCACGGACGCGCCGGCGAGCGCGGTGACGTCCACGGCGGTGTCCTCAGCCACTGACGGCCAGGAACTCGCTGTAGAACAGGGACAGGCCGAGGGCGCACGCGATGGCGGTGAGCAGCCAGAACCGGATGATCACCGTGGTCTCCGCCCACCCGCCGAGTTCGAAGTGGTGATGGAACGGCGCCATTCGGAAGACGCGGCGACCAGTGGTGCGGAAGAACGCGATCTGGATGACCACCGAGATGATCTCCGCGACGAACAGGGCGCCGATGACGACCGCGATGAGTTCGGTCCGGGTCGTGATCGACAGACCGGCCAGCATTCCGCCGAGTGCGAGCGAACCGGTGTCGCCCATGAAGATCTTGGCCGGCGCGGCATTCCACCACAGGAATCCGAGGCATGCGCCACCGCCCGCCACCGCGATGAGCGCGAGATCGAGCGGATCCCGGACCACATAACAACCGGGGGTGATCTCCTCGGTCGACTTGGGGCCGCCGGTGCAGGCGTTGCGGTACTGCCAGAAGGTCACCAACACGTATGAGCCGAGCACCATCGCCATCGAGCCGGCGGCGAGGCCGTCGAGACCGTCGGTGAAGTTGACCGCGTTCGACCATGCGGCGACGACGAGCCAGCAGAAGATGACGAACACCGGCGCCCACATCGAGATCGCGTCGATGTCACGGACATACGACAGGTGGGTGCTCCCGGGCGTGTATCCGGCGTCGTTGCGGAACTGCAGCACCAGCACGCCGAAGAGGATCGCCGCGCCGAACTGTCCGATGGATTTGGCCGTCTTGTTGAGTCCGAGGTTGCGATGCTTGCGGATCTTGATGATGTCGTCGAGGAAGCCGACACCGCCCAGCGCGGTCGCGAGCCCGAGGACGAGCAGGCCGGACGCGGTCATCCCGGTGCCGCCGGTGAACATGCCGAACAGGTGTGAGCCGAGATAGCCCGCCCACAGCGCCGCGAGGATGGCGACGCCACCCATCGACGGTGTACCGCGTTTGGTCTGGTGACTCTGTGGCCCCTCGACCCGGATCTCCTGGCCGAACCCCTGGCGGGTGAACAGCCGGATCAACAATGGGGTCAACAGGATCGACACCGCGAGCGCGATGCCGCCCGCCATCAGGATCTGTGTCACCGACCCGCCTTCATCCGCGCCGAGCCCGGCAGTGTGCCCGTCTGCGGTATGCCCGTCAGCCGGGTGCCCGTCTGCAGTGTGCGTCTGTGCCCTGCCACGCTCGTCGCTGCCTCTCGTTCGTCATTGTCGCCGGTGTACGTCCGCCACGGGCTCACGCGGGATTCTCCTGCCGCCAGATCCCGGCCAGCTCGGCGACTCCCGCATCCGAGCCCGCCACCAGGATCACGTCGCCCGGCCCCGGACGCCATGCGACGTCGCTCGTCAGGAGCTCACGCGCCTCGGCGGCCGTGCCGACCTGGCGCACCTCGTCTCCCCACGAGCCTTCCATGACAGCGCCCTGATGCAACGCGCGCACCGAGCGGGAATCGCC
This sequence comes from Gordonia prachuapensis, assembly GCF_036350515.1. NCBI lineage: Bacteria > Bacillati > Actinomycetota > Actinomycetes > Mycobacteriales > Gordoniaceae > Gordonia > Gordonia prachuapensis. The sequence goes on from NZ_JAZDUE010000006.1 coordinate 122,949, forward strand.
GACGCACAGAGTCTTGTCGACGGCCAACCGTACTGCCTGACGGCCGACTCGATCATGTTCGACCACACCGTCGTTCTCCGAGATGTCGGCGGCGACGGTCAACTGCCCGAGGATCGCCCAGGTGCGCACATCGGGGTCTGCGGCGCGGGTGGCCGCCGCGGTCGCGACCAGTTCGCGCAGCAACGTCTTGGCGGCGTCGACATCGGCCGGTACCGGCGCCACCAGCACCGTGGCCGTCATCGTCGCTCCCGTTCGCGTGGGGTCTGCGCGGTCAGGTCGTCGAGCGCCTCGGCGGCGACCTCGCGATCGTCGAACGGGTGCTTGACGCCGTGGATCTCCTGCCCGGTCTCATGGCCTTTGCCGGCGACCAGCACCGTGTCGCCGGGCTGCGCCCAGCGGGTCGCTGCTGCGATCGCCTCTGCCCGATCACCGATCTCGCGGACCTCGCCCGCCTCGGTGGGGTCGACCGCTCGCGCTCCGGCCAGCACCTCCGACCGGATCGCCGCCGGCTCCTCGGTACGCGGGTTGTCGTCGGTGATGATCGCGAGATCGGCTCCACGCGCGGCGATCTCGCCCATCATCGGACGCTTTCCGGTGTCCCGGTCGCCGCCCGCGCCGACGACCACCGCGATCCGGCCGCGGGTCTGCGCGCGCAGCGTCGCGATGACCGCGTCCAGCGCGGCGGGCTTGTGGGCGTAGTCGACGACGACGAGGAACTCCTGCCCCCGGTCGATCCGCTCGAGACGGCCGGGCACCGAGATCCCGGCGATCGCCTCGATCGCGACACCGGCGGGCACACCCGCGCCCACCGCGATCGCCAGCGCCATCGACGCGTTGGCGATGTTGTAGCGGCCGGGCAGCGGAACGGTCAGGTCGTGCTGCGTGCCACCGGGTGCGGTCACCTCGGCGTGCTGCACCCCGTCGGCGTCCACCGTCGACGGGCCGGCATGCCACTGCGCGGGTACGGCTCCGGTGGACACCGTGACCAGGGCGGCGTGACGGTCAGCCGATCGACGATCGCCCCGCGCGACCTCCACCATGCGCCGGCCCCATTCGTCGTCGACGCAGATCACCGAGCGGACCGCGCTCGTCGACGCCGCCGGCGCGAACAGTTGCGCCTTGGCCTCGAAGTAGGCACGCATCGTGCGATGGAAGTCCAGATGATCCTGCGACAGGTTGGTGAACGCGCCGATCGCGAAGTGCGCACCGTCGACGCGACCGAGCGCAAGGGCATGACTGGACACCTCCATCACGACTGCGTCGACGCCCTTCTCGAGCATCATCGCCAGCAGCGCCTGCAGGGTGGGCGCCTCGGGTGTGGTGAGCGTGCTCGGCTGGGCAACCCCGTCGATCCGGGTCTGCACGGTGCCGATGAGTCCGACGGAATGTCCGGCGGCGAGCAGGGCGGCCTCGACCATGTAGGCCGTGGTGGTCTTTCCCGAGGTGCCGGTGATCCCGATCAGCTTCATCCGCCGCGACGGGTGACCGTAGATCCGGGCGCTGACCTGGCCCAGGACGTCGCGTGGCTTCGGGTGCACGAGGACCGCGACCGCCGCGTCGGAGGGCAGGACCCGCGACAACTCCGCCCGGCCGGCCGGATCGGTCAGAATCGCGGTCGCCCCGGCCGCCACGGCCTGATCGGCGTATTGGGCGCCGTGGGTGCGGTCGCCGGGCAACGCGGCGAACAGGTCGCCGGGCATCACGTCCTGGCCGCGCAGGGTCGCGCCGGTGACCTCCACGTCGGCCGCCACGGAGCCGACCAGGTCCACGCGGGCCCCGGTGGACGCCGACAACACCGACACCGGGGTCGGGGTCACACTGGTCGGCCGAAGCATCACCGCGGCGACCTTCGAGCGCTTACGGCGAGTCGACGCCATCTGGTTGCTCCCGCCTCCTTGCTGCTCAACTCGGTCGGCCCGGGCCGGGCCGTCGGAGAACTCACTCACGATACCGTCAGCCGACCGACCGTCGCGTACCGGCGAGACCCCGTCGTCGCGTGAGTGTCGGTGACCCGGGTGACGCCCGCGGTCAGCGCGCCTCGAGGGTCAGCCGCGGTTGCGGTTTGGCCGACAGCGGCACCCGGTCACGCTGCATGAGCCAGGAGGCGATGGTCCCGAACAGCGGCGCCGCCGACTGTCCGCCCGAACCGTCCGAGCTCCGCCGCGGGTTGTCGAGCATGATCCCGATCACATAGCGCGGATCGTCGGCCGGCGCGATTCCGGCGAAGGTGATGTTGTAGCGGGAGTTCGAATAGCACCCGCATTCCGGGTCGACCTGCTGGGCGGTTCCGGTCTTGCCCGACATCTGGTAGCCGGCGACCGCGCCGGAGGAGCCGGTCCCCTGCTGCACGCCCATCGGATCGTCCTGCAGCACCGCACGGAACATGTTGCGAACCGTCGTCGCGGTCTCCGGGCTGACCACCCGCACGCCGGCGGGCCTGGCCAGCTCATCGGCCGCCTGCCCGTCGCGCTGCTCCGACAGCATGATGCGGGGCGGGACGCGTACACCGTCGTTGGCGATCGCCTGGTACATCCCGGTCATCTGGAGCAGCGACATCGACAGACCCTGCCCGATCGGGAGGTTCGCGAACGATCCACCCGACCATTGGCTCAGCGCGGGCACCTCGCCGGCGCTCTCGGCGGGGAGGCCGACGCCCGTGCGCTGGCCGAGCCCGAATCGATCGACCATATCCGCGAAGCGTTCCTCGCCCACCTTCCGGGCGAGCATGAGTGTTCCGACGTTCGACGACTTCCCGAAGATGCCGGTCGTCGTGTAGGGCTCGACGCCGTGCGCCCACGCGTCTTTCACGGTGACACCGGCCATCTGGATGCTGCCCGGAACCCGATGGACCTCGGTCGGACTGGTCACCCCGTACTCGATGGCGGCGGCGGCGGTGATGATCTTGTTGACCGAGCCGGGCTCGAACGGCGAGGTCACCGATCGGTTGCCGAGGTCTGCGTCCTTCTGCTCCTCGAGGGGCTGGGACGCGTTGAACGTGTTGTCGTTGGCCATGGCGACGACCTCGCCGGTGTGCGCGTCGAGCACCACCGCCGACGCGTTGCGGGCACCCGAGGCCGCCTTGGCGGCCGACACCTGACTCTGCACGAACCACTGCACGTCGGAGTCGATGGTCAGTCGTACCGCGGCCCCGTTGATCGCCGGATGGACGTTGCGGGTGCTGCCGGGGATGACCGCGCCGTCGGAGCCGCGGTCATAGGTCTTGGAGCCGTCGGTGCCCGCGAGCGTCGAATCCAGCGATGCCTCGAGGCCGATCAGTCCGTTGCCGTCGTAGTTGACGTCCCCGATGATGTTCGCGCCCAGGGAACCCCCCGGGTACAGCCGGATGGCCTGCGGGTCGGCGCCCACCTCCGGGAACTCCTCGGTGATCTTGCCGGCGACCTCGGGGCTGACCGAGCGCGCCAGATAGACGAAGGTGTCGTCGCTGCGCAGCTTGTCGAGCAGATCCTGCTCCTCGATCGATCCGCCGAGCGCCGACGACACGCCTCGCGCGATCTCGCCCAACCGTTCGTCGACCCCGGGCAGCGCGTCGTCCTTCCGATGCGCCTCCTCGATCGATGTGCGAACCGCCTTCGGCAGGAACGTCAGGGCCCGCGCCTCGTCGGTGTAGGCCAACGGGCGGCCGTTGCGATCGAGGATCGCACCCCGCTTGGCGGTCATGATCTCGGTGTACTCACGCTGCTGTGCGGCCTCGGCGGAGATCGACGACGCCTCGATCGTGTGGACGACGACCATGCGGACCGCTACCGCCACGACGGCCAGGATCACGATGATGCCGGCGATCCGGCTCCGCCCCAGGAACGAGTCGGGCCGTCGGGGACCGCGACCCGACGATGCCGAGTTGCGGCCACTCCGACCGCCTCGCCCGCCACCGGATCCACTCGCGTCGAAGCGTTGGAAGACGGCACGTGTCATGGTTGCCAATTGTCCGCTCCGTTACCGCGACTCCGCCGAATTTGAGCTCGGCGCGTTGCCGTTCGGCGGCAGGACATTCGGCGCGGGAGCAACCGTCGGCGACGTCGGCCGGGTCGCCCCGGGGGCCGGATCCGCCTGCCCCCCGTTCGCCGGCGCCTGGCCGGCTGCGGCCTCGGGCGTCTGCGCATCGTCCGGTTCGGTGGTGTCGGCCGTCTCGTTGGAATCGTCCGCCCCGCCGGATTCGTCGGAATCGGTTGCGGTGCCGGGCAACCCCTGGGAGTCGTCGACCTCTTTCGGGTCGATGGTCTCGACCGGATCCGGCTCCGTCGGCGGGTTGATCGATCGCAGGGCCCTCCCCTGTGCGGGTTCCGGTTCGCCGATGATCCTCGGCTTGCCCGGCCCGTCCACGACCATCCGCGCGGGGTTCTGCGCCGGGATCATGCCGAGCTGAGAAGCCTTGTCCGACAATTCGGGTGCGGAGTTGCCGGACTCGTAGGTCCGCTTGAGCGAGTCGCGGCGATCCACGAGGGCCTGGTTCTCCTGCCGTTCCACGCCGAGCTTGTAGGAATCGGCAGCGGCTTTGGTGGAGAGCCACAGACTGAGCCCGAGACCCACCACGAGCAATGCGATGACCGGGACCACGAACGGGACGCCGGTGATGCGGGCACGAAGCGGGACGGACGAACGCGGACGGGTCGCCGATCGCGCCTCGGCGCGTTCGGTCACCCGGGCCTCCCGCTCGCGGCGCTTCTCGCGCCGCGCGATGGCCCGTTGCGCCGCACGAGATCTCGTGGTCCGCGCCTTGGCTCCGTCGGTCAGACGCTCGCGTCCACTCGTGTCCGGTTGTTCGTCGTCGACGGCGATGTCGTGCGTGAGGGTCATGCGCGGTCCTTTTCCTCGACACGTTCGATCACACGGACCCGAACCGGGGCCGAGCGCGGGTTGCGGGCACGTTCGTCGTCGTCGGCGCGCTCCGCGCCCCGGGTGACGAGCCGGAAGTCCGGTGCGGACCCGGGCAACTCCACCGGCAGGCCCTTCGGCGACGTCGAGGTCGTCCGGGCGACGAACTCCCGCTTGACGATCCGGTCCTCGAGTGATTGATAGCTCATGACGGCGACGCGTCCACCGACCCGCAGTACCGACAGCGCCGCGGGCAGGGCACGCGTCAGCGCGTCCAGTTCGTGATTCACCTCGATCCGCAGCGCCTGGAACGTCCGCTTGGCGGGGTGTCCACCGGTGCGGCGGGTGGCTGCCGGGATCGTCGCGTAGAGCAGTTCGACGAGGCGCGCGCTGGTGCGGAACGGCTCGCGCTCACGTTCGCGAACGATCGCCGATGCGATCCGGCCGGCGAAACGCTCTTCGCCGTATGCCGAGAGGATGCGTGCCAGGTCGCCGTGCGAGTAGGTGTTGAGAATGTCTGCGGCCGTTGTGGTGTCGCCCGCGTTCATCCGCATGTCGAGGGGTGCGTCGACGGCGTAGGCGAATCCGCGGTCTTCTCGGTCGAGCTGCATGGACGACACGCCGAGGTCGAACAGCGCACCGTCGATCAGGTCGATGCCGAGATCGTCGAGGACCGCCGGGATCTCGTCGAATCGTGCCTGCCGCAGAATCAACCGATCACCGTGTCCGGCGAGCCGCTTGCCGGCGATGTCGAGTGCGGAACCATCCCGGTCGATCCCGATGACCCGGACGCGGGGGTTGGCGGCCAGCATCAGTTCGGTGTGACCTCCGGCCCCCAGGGTCGCGTCGACGACGATCGGGTCGGCACCGCCGAGGGCAGGTGTGAGGAGTTCGATCATCCGGTCGGCCAGAACGGGGAGGTGGCCGTGTTCGCCGGAGCGGTCGGCCCGGCCGCCGTGGCCCTTCGGCTCGTCCTCGCGTGCGTCCACCGACCCTCTCCTCGGACTGTGTGGTTCGACGTGAATACAGGTGAAACCGGCACGCCTCGGTTCGAGACCGAGCGCGCCGGCATGTCCGATGGGGCGGGGTCTCGACCCGATCACGCACCTGGCGTTGGGGAAGTACGCCAGGGTCGCGCCGGGCCGAGGCCTCGACCCACCCGATTCGCTGTTCACTTGTCCGACTGCCCCATCGAGCTTGCTCAGAGCAAGGTGTCCAATGCGGCAGAGCCTGCGGCCGAGAAGTCCTCCTCGTGGGCGCTCTGGTAGTCGCGCCATGCCTGGGCGTCCCAGATCTCGAGGTGGTCGAACCCACCGATCACCACACAGTCCTTCGACAGGCCCGCGTAGGTCCGATGCTCGGATGACAGGGTGATCCGGCCCTGCCCGTCGGGTCGCTGCTCATCGGTACTCGCGAAGAAGTACCGCTGGAACGCCCGCGCCTCGGGGTTGTTGCGCGACGCCGCCATCGTCTGCTCAGCGATCGCGTCGAACTCCTCGGCCCGATACACCGACAGGCTGCGGTCCTGGCCTCGTGTGACCATCACCCCTCCTGCCAATGCATCGCGAAACTTGGCGGGCAACGTCAGTCGCCCTTTGTCGTCGAGCCTGGGCGTGTAGGTGCCGACAAATCGCACGGACATGTCGCCACCTCCTGCCCCACCGGGTTCGACGTCCGGTCCGTCTCACCCAGTGCTGCCACAGTACCCCACTTTCCACCACTTTCCACCCCCAACACACCACTCTCGCCCCACACTATCGAGAATTACCAGTTCAGTGGCATGTTTCACCCAGTCGTCGCAGTGACGCGCCCGGCGTGTGGCCCGGTCAGCCGGTGGGATCAATGGGGCCAGATGATGTCAACGATGCTGGTGATACGGCTGTCTGACTGTCACGAGAGCACGGTGGGGCGAAGTGGGGAGCCCGGGTGGGGCGCTGTGGGGGAACCGGGTGGGGCGGCGTGGGGAGTCCGGCGCGGACCACGGTGGGGTCGCTAGGCGGGCCCGGGAACGACGAAGGCCGCACACCGATGAGGTGTGCGGCCTGACGCCGAGATGCGTACCGACAGGTCGAGCGGGGCTACTCCTGCTCGAACCGACGGTTGAAGCGATCTTCCATGCGTTCAGAGAACTTGCGTTTCGGCCCGCCGGCCTTCGCCTGCTTGGTTGCCGTCGTTCCGGACCCTTGGTCGCCACCCGAGGATCGACCGTCGCCGCCCCAGAGTGCCATCAGGCCCGCCCCGAACATGATCAGGAAGCCGATGAGGCTGATGATCGGGAACCCACCGACACGAACTTCGACGACGAGTCCGCCCACGAGCAGAACCAGGCCGATGACGAAGATCGCCACCGCCTGCAGACGACGCCGACCACTGGACGACCTTCCGAGGCGGCGACGCTTGACGCTCGACGCGAACTTCGGGTCTTCGGCATACAGAGCGCTTTCAATCTGTTCGAGCATGCGCTGCTCGTGCTCCGAGAGAGGCACCGACCCTCCTTATCCCAACTCCAACCGACCCCGCCCGCGATCCGTCCTGGTACCGCGGTCGTCGTCGACGCCCATAGAGCCGCTTGTACGGCTTCAAACCTCATGATACGAGCAGAATCTTCCGGCGACCACCATTACCTCTGGTTGCGTCGGATCCACAGGTTCACGCAGACCGATCCGGGGCGATGTCCGGGTCGACCGACTTGCCCTGTTCGTAGGCGATCAGGAGCTCTTCGACATCGTCGAGCAGGCCGATCACCCGCGAACGGGTCTGCGCGACGACTCGGTCGTCGACCGCGCGCACCAGGCCGGACTCGATGTCGAGGCGGAGGTGGGACCGGGCCGCGAAGAAGTCGGCGTGCTCCGCGAGAGCCGGGATCACGACGGGCAGGCGGTTCCATGCGCTGCGCGAATGCCTCCGCCGAGCGGGCCGCGTCGAGGGCTCGTGGATCTCCAGGACCGCGCCCGCGGCCCGGAGCGCCGTGAGGTAGAACTGGCGAAACCGTTCGGCGGAATCCGTGACACCATCGGCGTTGTCGAACAGGACATGGGCGCGGTCGAGCAGGTCGCGGCTGCGTCGGACGACGATCGGGTCGACATCCGCCGTCGACCGGGGCGAACGGATCGAGCTCGGCATCGTCACCTCCCTGGTTCGTCACCGGTTTGCCTACTACTGCCTTGTTACAACGCCGGCCCGACAGCAAACGCTTCCCTCGTTCGCCGCCGGAGCCGACGCCTCGTGTCGTCGGGCGATCAGAACAGCTTGCGGAGGCTGATTCATCGAACACCCGTTCGACATATTCAATATAGCTAGCGGGTAGGACACGTTCAAGACGGCCGCCGACCCGGATGCCGAGAGTTCGACGAGAGGACAGACGTTCGTTGACGATCCGCCTCGTTGACCTGACCGGCCAGGATGCCCACGTGTGGCTCGACCCGGCGCTGGACATCTATGTGACCGCGATGAACTATCCGCGCGGGACGGAGGTTCATCGCGCGGCCCTCTGGCGCGACCACATCACCCGTCCCGGCTGGCGCGCCGTGGGTGCCGTCGCGACCACGGCCCCCACCGGGATCCGGTCGTCCGATGTCGCGCGGCGCCGTCTCGGACGGCCCGTCGCCGACCCACACGACGAAATACTCGTCGGCATCGCCTACGGGTACCGCGGCGCTCCGGACCAGTGGTGGAACCAGCAGCTGCGCGTCGGATTGCGCCATGCCGGCCACAGCGCCGACGTCGTCGACGAGATCACCCGCGACTACTTCGAGCTCACCGAGATCCACGTCCATCCCACCGCGCAGGGTCAGGGCATCGGCCAGTGGCTGCTCGGTCGTCTCCTCGAGAACCGGCCGGAGAGCACGGTGTTGCTGTCCACACCGGAGATCCCCGCGGAGGACAACCGGGCCTGGTCCCTGTATCGGCGCCTGGGATTCACCGACGTGCTCCGCAACTTCACCTTCACCGGCGATCCGCGCCCGTTCGCCTTCCTCGGCAGGCCGCTGCCCCTGACCCCGAGCCACCTGCCCGACCACGCCCGCCGTCCCCGATGACCGGCCTGCGCCGCCTTCGACGGACGCCCACATCGTCGGGCGGTCATCCCATGCTCGACGCCGTCGTGGTCGGCGCCGGTCACAACGGGTTGGTGGCGGCGGCGTACCTCGCGCAGGCAGGCAGATCGGTGCTCGTCCTCGAACGGGACGCGATTCCCGGCGGCGCGGTCTCGACGGTCGAGCGGTTCCCCGGTTATCGGGTCGATCGCGGCTCCTCGGCGCATCTGATGATCCGGCACTCTCCGATCCCGGACGAACTGGACCTGGCCGGCCACGGTCTGCGCTATGTCGACTGCGATCCGTGGGCGTTCGCACCCGGCACCGCATCGTCATCGCCCATCATCTTCCGAACCGACCTCGACGCGACGTGCGCGTCGATAGCGCAGTCGGTCGGCACCGCCGATGCCGAGGCGTACCGACGGTTCGTCGAGGTCTGGCGGCCGCGGGCGCGGGCGGTGATGCGGTCGTTCTATTCCGCCGCCGGACCGGGACGATTCGCGACCGCGTTCGCCGGACTGGGGGCCACGGCCACCACCGCCCGGTCCGGGCCGGTCGGGCGGCGCACCGGCAGCATGCTCTCCCTCACCCAGGAACTGATGTCCTCTGGTGACGCCCTGCTGGACCGGTGGTTCACCGCCGAGCCGCTCAAGGCCGCACTGGCCTGGTTCGGTGCGCAGTCCGGGCCGCCCATGAACGCACCCGGGACCGCACCGATGATCGGTTTCGCCGCGCTCCAGCACGACATCCCGCCCGGCCGGGCCATCGGCGGTAGCGGCGCCCTCACCGAGGCCCTGCTGCGCCGGATCGCCACGGACGGCGGCGAGGTGGCCACCGGCCGGCCCGCCGCGGCGATTTCGCGCTGCCGCGACCACTGGCGGGTCGACACCGCGGACGGGGACGGCCGCTGCGCCAGAACGGTTGTCGCCGCCTGTCACGTGCTGAGCACGCTGGACCTGCTCGCCGCCGGCGGATACGACCGCGAGGTCGTCGATCGATGGCGATCACAGATCGTCGTCGGGGACGGGATCGGGATGGCCGTCCGCCTGGGCACCGATGCACTCCCCGACTACCCCGACCTGCCCACGGACCTCCCGCCCCACGGGGTGGGATCGGCGCTGGGGCTGCTCGTCACCGACCGCGCGCATCTGCGACGGGCGCAGGTCGCGGCGGGCGTCGGGGCCCTGCCCGAGCGTCCCGCGGTGGTCGCCATGGCGTATTCGGCCGTCGACCCGACCATCGCCCCTCCGGGTCAGCACCTGATCAACCTGTGGGCGCAGTGGCATCCCCGGCATCTCGCCGACGGCACGCCATGGCAGCAGGCCGCGCCGCAGGCCGCCGCAGCCGTGGTCGCCGAACTCGACCGCCACGCCCCCGGGATCGGCGACCACATCCGACACACCCACATCCAGTCCCCGGAGGACCTCGAGCAGGAACTCGGCCTCATCGGCGGCAACATCATGCACGTCGAGATGAGCATCGACCAGATGTTCTTCTGGCGTCCGCATCCCGATCTGTCCGGGCACCGGGTCCCCGGCGCCGACCGCGTGTTCCTGGCCGGGGCGTCGACACACCCGGGCGGAGGGGTGACCGGCGCCAGCGGGCGTATCGCCGCGCACCTGGCCCTGCACCGCCGTTGATCCGAGCCGACGCTGATCGGCGAACCACCGCGACGACGTGGCCGGGTGCGTCGACCACGTGCCGAGGCGGTCGTCTGGCACGATGACACCGTGCGTTCGTCTCCCCGTTGGCCAGCGATCCTGCTGTTGTTGTCGCTCGTGGTCGCCACTCCCGCGCTCAGTGGCTGTCTCGAGCGTTCGACCACGGTCGGCGACCGGTTCTCCGGCACCGTCATCGTGGCGACCTCCCCGGACAACCCACGCGGCGCGCCGCAACTCGACGTACCGGAGTCGATGGCGTCGCGGGTGACGATGTCGGAGTACTCGACGGTGCCCGATCCGGAGGAGAACGAACCCGAGGACGAATCATCCGCCGAGGACGGCCAGGAACCCGAACCGCCCTATGTGGGCACCCGCGCGGTCTTCACCGACCTGACCAGTGGACAGTTCGGACAGCTCGGGGACATCGTCGCGGCGGCCTATGGCGACGCGGCGATGAGCATGGACCTCAGCGCGCAACGCAGCGGCGACGTCGTCCGTTTCCGCGGCAACGCCGATCTCACCAACCTCACCGCCGGGCGCGACCTGGTGGAGCTGACCATCGTGTTCGGCGGTCCGGTCACCGCGACGAACGGCGAGCAGGTCGGCGAACGGACCGTCCGGTGGTCCCCGCAGGCCGGCGAACCCGCGGACTTCAGCGCGGACTCGACCTATCCCGACCCGGCGACGGCGGCCGTCAGCAGCTGGTCGTGGTTCCTCGCGTTGATCTGTCTGGTCGTCGTGCTGCTGGTGGCGCGGCTGGCGTTCGCGAACCGCGATCGCAGCCCCCGACCCGGTCGCCCGCGTCGTCCGCAGGGCACCGGTCGGTCGGGTGGCAAGAGCGGAGCGACACGCAAGAACCCGACAGCGCAGAACCCGACAGCGCAGAACCCGACAGGGGACACCTCGTCTCGGGCCGGCGCAGGCGAACCGGCGGATTCCCGAACCCGCCCCTGACGGCAGGTCAGTGCGAGGCGGCGGGCATCGCCGATCGGGCGTCGACGCCCAGACGCTCGAGCACCTCACTCGTCGCCTTCGCGAAATTGAGGCTGCAGAAGTGCAGGCACGGGACGCCCTCGGCGATCAGCCGTTGGGCCATCTCGGTGGCGAAATCGATACCGACGGCGCGCACCGCCTCCCGGTTCTCCTCCGCGCCGTCGCCGGCGGCAGCGGCGAACCGTTCCTGCACGTCGTCCGGGATCACCGAACCCGACAGCTCGGCCATACGACGCACGGTGGCCAGGGACGTGATCGGCATGATCCCCGGGATCAGCGGCTTGCCACCCTGTTCGGGGTCGGCGCGGTGGACGCGGTCACGCAACCGCAGGAAGTCATCGACGTCGAAGAACATCTGGGTGATCGAGTACTCCGCCCCGGCCCGCAGCTTTCCGACCAGCGTTCGGGTGTCGTGATCGAGGTCGATCGCCCGATGATGGCCCTCCGGGAACGAGGCGACACCCACGTGGAAGTCTCCCAGATCCCCGATCAGACGCACCAACTCCTCGGCGTACTCGACCCCCTCGGGATGTTTGGTCCATTCGCCGAGCGGGTCGCCGGGCGGGTCGCCGCGCAACGCCAGGATGTTGGTGATGCCCTTGTCGGCGTAGGCGCCCACGAGGGCGCGCAACTCGTCGACGCTGTGGTTCACGGCAGTGAGGTGTGCCACCGGCAGCAGCGTGGTCTGCGTGGCCAGATCGCCTGCGATCCGCACGGTACGGTCCCGAGTGGATCCACCGGCGCCGTAGGTCATGGACACGAACGCCGGTCCGAGTCGTTCGAACGTCCGCACCGCGCGCCACAGCCGAACCTCGGCATCCGCGTCCCGTGGCGGCAAGAACTCGACCGAGAACGGGACCGGGCCGCGATGAGGTACCGAGAGTCGATCGACGATCGACGGTGCTGGGATGGCGGTTGAGGTCACCTGGATATTGTACGGATCGGTCCTCGCGCATCGGTCGGGCCGGTCGTCCGGCGGTGGGCGGTCGGCGCACTAGCCTGTCAGGGTGACCTCCGCACTCCCGATCCCGTCCGGGCTCGACGACGTCCCCGCGGCCGTCGAATCCGCGCTCGGCGAATTCTTCGACCGCGCGGTGCCGGTCGCGGCCCGGATCGATCGGCGGGTCGGGACAGCCGGTGAGGTTCTCCGCGAGTTCGTCCTGTCCGGCGGCAAACGGGTCCGGCCGGTCTTCGCCTACGCCGGCTGGATGGCCGGGCGATCGTCGACGGACACGGTGGTCGCCCCGGACGGCCCTGATGATGCCGACGCCCTACGCGTCGCCGCCGCCCTCGAACTCGTCCAGGCGTGCGCCCTGATCCACGACGACATCATCGACCGCTCCGACACCCGCCGCGGACGGGCGACCGTCCACCGCGAGTTCGAGCGTCGCCACCGCACCGACGAGTGGACCGGCGACGCCGCCCACCACGGCGTGGCCGCCGCGATCCTGATGGGCGATCTGGCGCTGTCGTGGGCCGACGACATGGTGCACGGCCATCACCCCGGCGCCCCGTCCGCCGAGACACCGCGTGCGCTACCGGCCGCCGTCGGACGGGTCTGGTCGTCGATGCGCACCGAGGTGCTCGCCGGGCAATACCTCGACATCGTCAACGAGGCCGCCGGCGACGAGTCGATGGATTCCGCGTATCGCGTGATGGAGTTCAAGACGGCCGCCTACACCGTTGCCCGCCCACTCGAACTCGGCGCCACGCTGGCCGGCGCCCCGGAGACGCTGATCGCCGACCTGCGTTCGGTCGGACACGATCTCGGTATCGCGTTCCAGATGCGCGACGACCTGTTGGGGGTGTTCGGCGATCCGGCGCAGACCGGCAAGCCGTCCGGCGACGACCTCGCCGCAGGCAAGCGCACCGCCCTGCTGGCCGTGGGCATCTCCAACGCCGCACGGCACGACCCGGCCCTCGCCACGACGTTGCGCGACCACCTCGGACGCCCCCTCTCCGATGACGAGATCAGCACGGCCCGCGGCATTCTCGTCGATGTCGGCGCCGTCGACGAGATCGAGCGTCAGATCACGTCGCTCCTGACCGCCGCACTCGACACCCTCGACACCGCACCGCTTTCCGATGTGGTCCGCGCCGAACTCGTCGCATTCGCCGGGCGGATCGCGCACCGCACGACGTGACCGGGATGACCGCACCCGGCTCTCCGCCGGCCGATTCCGGCGCTCCGCCACAGCAGTCGCTGTGGCGCCGCATACGCGGCACACCCGCCTCGGGCGATCTACTCCTCGGCGTCATCGGGGCCATTGCCGTCTGCATCGGCAGCTTCGGCGTCGGCGACATCGCCCGCAACAACACCGTCGCGCAGGATCTGGGCCTGTCGATGATCACCTACGGGCACGGGAAGACCTTGTTCGGCACGGTGTTCTGGCTCGGGGTCGCCGCCATGGTGATCGCATGGGTACGTCTGGGTCGCGGGATCGCCGACTGCTCCGCCATCCCGTCGGTGCGTGCCCTGCGCGTCGGGGTGCTGGCGTGGGCGGCACCGTTGCTGATCGCCGTCCCCGTCTACAGCCGGGACGTGTACGCCTACCTCGCCCAGGGCGCGGTGTTCCGTGAAGGATTCAACCCGTACGCCGACGGCCCCGCCCACTATCCCGGTCCGCTGCTGGACAGCATGGCCCAGGTCTGGGCCACCACGACCGCACCCTACGGCCCCTTCTTCGTCGGCGTGACGCGCATCGTCACCGAGATCACCGGCGATCACGTGATCCTCGGCGTCTACGCCATGCGTCTTGCGCTGCTGCCGGGGCTGCTGCTGGCCGTGTGGGCGATTCCCCGTCTGGCCGTGCACTTCTCGGCATCACCCCAGGCCGGCCTGTGGCTTGCGGTCGCCAACCCGATGGTCCTCATCCACCTCGTCGCCGGCACCCATGTCGAGTTGCTGCTGATGGGCATCCTGGTCGCCGGGGTCACGTTGGTCGTCACCGGACGTCACATCTCCGGCCTGGTGGTGCTGGGGCTCGCGGTGTCGATCAAGGTCACCGCGGGCATCGCGATCCCGTTCGTCGTGTGGATCTGGTTGGCGCACATCCGCGCCCGCCGACCGGTGCGACCCGCCGACCGTCTCCGGGTCTTCGCCGCCGTTGTCGGGGTCACCGTCGCGGTGTTCGCCGTGTGTACCGCCGCCGTCGGCCTGGGATTGGGGTGGCTGACCGGTCTGGGTTGGGCCGACCGGATCATCAACTGGTTCTCCGTCCCCACCCTCATGGGTCATCTGGTGACTCTCGTCGCCGCGCCGTTCACCGCGCTGAACCTGCAACCCGTACTCACGGTGACGCGAGCGATCGGCGCGGTCGTGTTGGCGATCGTGCTCGTCGCCCTGTGGTGGTGGGGCCGCCGTGACGAACGAACCGCGATGGCCGCAATGGTGTGGGCGATGTTGGCGGTGCTGCTCCTCGAACCGTCGACCCTGCCCTGGTATTACACCTGGCTGCTGTGCCTCGCAGTGGCGTTCACCCTGCCGGGGCGGGTCCGGGCCCTGGTCGTGTTCGTGTCCACGTTCATGCTGATCGTGTTCCAGCCCGACGATTCGATCGTGTTCTACAAGCTGCCGGAAACCCTGTTGGCCACGGCCCTGTCGACGCTGGCAGCGGTCTCGTTGCTCCACCGCGACCCACTACGGCTGGGCCGAGTGGTCGACTGGTTCACCGCCCCGGTCGATGACGCGGTGCCGGACAACGACTCTCGCGCCGATCTCAGAACGCCTGGGCCTGCGCACGACGAATGACCTCACGCGCCGAGTGCGTGTGCAACGCCTCCGCCGGATGGATCCCGAGGTCGTCCTGGACGGTGAACAGCCATCGCATCGCCTCGTCGCGGGAGTACCCGCCGTCGAGCAGCACCTCCACGAGTCCGGTGAAATGCTTGACGATTCCCAGGTCGTCGAAGAAGACCTCGGGGATGGCCGGCTGACCCTCACGGGACACGGCCAGGAGTTGGTGATCCCGGATCAGCGTGCGCACACGGTTGGACGAGACACGCAGCCGCCCGGCAGCCTCGTCGACGGTGAGCGTGGCGATGTCGGACGGGAGACTGTCCTGCGACAGCGGTAGTGAACCCACGATCCGAAGCCTACCGGCTCGCCGACCGGTTCGGTCCCCGGTCACCGTGGCGGCGCCCGGTAGATTCGGCCCCGTGACACATCCCGCCGACCCCCTCCTGGGCTCGACCCTGGAGGCTCGCTATCGCGTCGACGCGCCCATCGCGCGCGGCGGGATGTCGGCGGTGTATGTCGGGGTCGACCTGCGGCTGGGCCGGTCGGTCGCGATCAAGGTGATGGACGAACGCTACAGCGGCGACCCGTTGTTCCTGCGCCGGTTCGAATTCGAGGCACGCGCCGTCGCCGGACTGAAACACCCCGGGCTCGTCGCCGTCTACGACCAGGGGATCGACAACGGTGTCGTCTTCCTGGTGATGGAACTGCTCGAAGGCGGCAGTCTGCGCGAGCTGCTGCGCGAACGGGGACCGATGCCGCCGCACGCCGTCACGGCCGTGGCCGACCCTGTCCTCGGTGGGCTCGGGACGGCGCACGCCGCCGGCCTCGTGCACCGGGACGTCAAGCCCGAGAACGTCCTCATCTCCGATCAGGGCGAGGTGAAGGTGGCCGACTTCGGTCTGGTCCGCGCCGTCGCCGAGGCCGGGGTCACCTCCGCCAGCGTCATCCTGGGGACCGCCGCGTATCTGTCGCCCGAGCAGGTCGACTCCGGGGACGCGGACGCCCGCAGCGACGTGTACTCGATGGGCGTGATGATGTTCGAACTACTCACCGGCCGAACACCGTTCCGCGGCGACACCCCTCTCGCCCTCGCCTATCAACGGCTCAGCTACGACGTCCCCGCGCCGGGTGACGTCGTCGACGGCGTGCCCGAGGAGTTCGACGAGATCGTATTGCGTGCCACCGAACGCAACCCCGCCGACCGGTACGCCGACGGATTCGACATGCAGCGCGCCCTGATCGCCGCTGCCGACGAACTCGAACTGCCGACTTTCACCGTGCCCGCACCACACCGGTCCGCGGAGCGCGAGACCATGGCACGGGTGCGCGCCGGGGTGCCGCCGGCCGCCGCGCCCGCGGCGCCGCCGCCCCCGCGGCAGACGAAGATGCAGTCCCGACCCGGTCCTCCATCGGCGCCGGAGCAGAGTCGGCCGCCTCAGGCTCAGCGGACTCGCGCGGTAGGTGACCTGCCGACCGAGCAGGACGACCGGGGCGCCCTGCGCGCCGCCATCTGGATCGGGCTCGTCCTCGTCCTCGCGGTCGCCGTCGCGGCGGTCTGCTGGTGGGTCGGACAGACCTACCTCATCTGAGCAGATGGGCTCAGCCGCGCAACATCTCGGCGACGAGGAAGGCGAGCTCCAGTGACTGCTGGGTGTTGAGCCGCGGGTCGCAGGCGGTCTCGTAGCGGCCGCCGAGGTCGAGGTCGGAGATGTCCTGGGCGCCACCGAGACACTCGGTGACATCCTCACCGGTGAGTTCGATGTGCACGCCGCCCGGATGAGTGCCCAGCGCATGGTGGACCTCGAAGAAACCCTGCACCTCGTCGACGACGCGGTCGAAGTGGCGGGTCTTGAAACCGGTGGACGACTCGTGGGTGTTGCCGTGCATCGGATCGCACTGCCAGATCACCTTGTGTCCGGTCGCCTCCACCGCGGACACGATCGCCGGCAGGACATCGCGCACCTTGCCGTTGCCCATCCGCGACACCAGTGTGAGCCGGCCCGGCCGGTTGTGCGGATCGAGACGTTGCACGTACTCGACGGCCTGCTCCGGCGTCGTCGTCGGTCCGATCTTGACCCCGATCGGATTGCTGATGAGCTCCGCGAGTGCGATGTGGGCGCCGTCGAGCTGACGGGTGCGCTCCCCGATCCACAGGAAGTGCGCGGACAGGTCGTAGAGCACCTTCTCGTCCGGGTTGTCCGGATCGTCGGCCAGCCGCAGCATCGCGCGTTCGTAGTCGACGACGAGGGCCTCATGCGACGCGAAGATCGACGCGGAGTCGAGATTCGAGTCGGTCACCCCGCAGGCGTCCATGAACCGCAGACCACGGTCGATCTCCGAGGCGAGCGCCTCATATCGAGCCCCGGCCGGCGACGTGCGGACGAACTCGCGATTCCAGAGGTGCACGCGGCGCAGATCTGCCTCCGAACCCGTCAGGGCGCGAACCAGATTCATCGCCGCGGCGGCGTTCGCGTAGGCGCGGACCAGTCGGGACGGGTCGTGCACGCGGGCCGTCTCCTCGGCGAGGAACCCGTTGATCATGTCGCCCCGGTAGGACAGCAGGCCCAGCGCGTCGGTGTCCGCCGATCGCGGCTTGGCGTACTGCCCGGCGATCCGGGCGACCTTCACCACCGGCATGCTGGCGCCGTAGGTGAGCACCACGGCCATCTGCAGCAGCGTCCGGATGTTGCCCTTGATGTGCGGTTCGGTGTTGTCGACGAAGGTCTCCGCGCAATCGCCGCCCTGGAGCAGGAACGCCCGACCCTCGGCGACCTCGGCGAGCTGCGCGGACAGCGCCTGCACCTCGATCGGCATGCAGATCGGCGGCACGCTCTCGAGAACGGTGCGCATCTTGCGCGCCTCCTCGGCGGGCCAGCTCGGCTGCTGCAACGCCGGCCGGGAAATGGCGTCGTCGAAGCGGGTCTGCAGGTCACCGGGCAACGGCGGGAGTTCCGGAAGGTCCTCGATCGGAACGTCTACGGTCCAGTTGGTCACCACGAATACAGGGTAGTCGAGCGCGTCGGACAACTCCCCGAGGGGCCGCTGCCCTGGGCCGACGACTACCCGCGCCGGGACTCCTCGATGACCTGCCAGCGGCGCCAGTTGTGCCGCGCATCGGTGAGCGCGTCGTGCGCGTCCCGCGGCGACGGCGGCAAGGCCGGACGGCCTACGGCCTCCCAATGCTGGCGCAACTCCCGCGTGAACCGGGGTATCGCGCGCGGCAACGCCGTCATGGGGCCCCACAGCTGGCACAGCACCACGTGGTCGTAGGCACCGACCCACGCCCACAGTTCCACCTCGTCATCGGCCTCGGTGAGGAATGCGAGCAGGTCGTCGCGGATCTGCCGACGGCTGCGCCACGACGGCGACGCCGGCGACGGCAACTTCGGCAGCACGTTCGCTCGCACCCAGACGCCCGCTCGTGCAGGATCGAACTCGGTGGACACCGCGTAGTATTCGCGACCGTCCTCGGCGACGACACCGATGGAGATGAGCTCGATCGTGGTGCCGTCCTCGATAAACTCCGAGTCGTAGAAGAACCGCATACCCCACAGTATTCACACACCATGTGAGCGGAGAATCGTCGAGACCATGACTGTTCTGTCCGAGACCGATCTGTCCGGGGTCGAGACCCGGCTACGACGATGGGTGCCGTCGACCCGCGCCCGCGTCGTGATCGCCGCGACCTTCGCCGTGTCGGTGATCCTGCAGATCGTCGGCGTCCCGTTCACATCGAGCTTCGGCACCCGCACCCGGATCGACCTCGACGTCTACCGCCTCGGTGCGCAGATCTGGCAGCAGGGCCAGAGCCTGTACGCCGACGGGTCGATGCCGTTCACCAGCGACGGGATCTGGCTTCCGTTCACCTATCCCCCGTTCGCCGCCATCGGGTTCGTCCCGCTGGGTCTGCTCGGACTCGGTATCGCCGGCCTGCTGATGTCGCTGCTCACCGCCGGACTCGTCGTCGTGATCGTGCACATCGTCCTCGGGGTGTCGTCGGTGGGCGCACCGGCCAACCGTTGGTGGATCGCACTGCTGGTCGGTTCGGTTGCCCTGTGGTCGAATCCGTTGTGGATGACATTGGGCTTCGGGCAGATCAACATCATCCTGATGACCCTGATCGTCGTCGACCTGTTCGTCGTGGGCCGGGGACGCGCGCGGGCCGCAGGTCCGGCGCGCGGGGTGCTCACCGGACTCGCGGGCGCGGTGAAACTAACGCCGATGGTGTTCGTCACCGTCTTCCTCACGGCTCGGCAGTGGCGGTCGGCACTGACCGCGGTGGGCACCTTCCTCGGTGCCGGCCTCCTCGCCTGGATCTGGCTGCCCGCCGACTCGCTGACGTACTGGACGCACACGCTCTTCCACACGACGCGCATCGGGGACCCAGCGGGACGGATCAACCAGAACCTGAATGCGATGTGGATTCGTCTGGTGCCCCACGAGGAGACGACCGAACAGTTGCTGTGGGTGGCCAGCTCACTGGTGGTCACCGCCCTCGCGTTCGCCGCGGTCCGTGCATGCCGTCCGGTGTCGGCGTTCGAGGCGTTGCGCGGTCCGCAGGGAAACGCGTCCGGCGGCGTGGTGGCGGTGTTGGTCGCCTGCGTCGCCGCGGTGTGGGGACTGCTGGTGTCGCCCACATCGTGGGCGCACCACTGGGTCTGGGCGGTACCGACGATCCTGGCCGCGACGGTGATCGCAGTGCGCAGCACCGACCGGCGGCTGCGGATCGCGTACGGCGGTGTCGCTCTGACGGGTGTCGTCGTCTTCGCGCTCGGGCCGTTCCAGTTCCTGTCGTCGGCGGTGCGACAGTGGTCGGTCGTCGACCACATCGTCGGCAACGCCTACACGCTGTGGGGTCTGGGCCTGCTGCTCGTCGTGTTGCTGCTGCCGCCCCAGTGGACCGGCGACGACTCCGCGCGGCCCCGGCCCGCGCTCGCCGACGTCACCGCGAAGTAGTCGGCAGTCTCGACCCGCCCTTCGTGGCTCGTCGCTTGCGCTCCTCGCACCTCAGGGAACGGTTCGTGGCTCGTCGCTTGCGCTCCTCGCACCTCAGGGAGCGGGGCCCACTCCCGACTCAGGCGGCTGCGGGTGTCGACGGCTCCGCGGGCTTGTTCTTGAGCGAGGCGGCATAGATGTCGACGTATTGCTGACCGCCCAGCTGCATCAGTTCGTACATGATCTCGTCGGTGACGGCGCGCTCGATGAACCGGTTGCCCTGCATTCCCTCGTACCGGGCGAAATCGAGCGGCTTGCCGATCTTCACGACGATGCGCGCCGGGCGCGGGATGACCGTTCCGGGCGGATTGAGCTTGTCGGTGTTGATCATCGCGACCGGGATCACCGGCACCCCGGTGTCGAGGGCGACCCGGGCCAGACCTGTCTTGCCCTTGTACAGGCGCCCGTCCGGTGAACGCGTGCCCTCGGGGTACATGCCCATGAGGTGCCCGGCTTCGAGCTGCCGGCGCGCCGCGGTCAGGGCTCCGGCGGCCGCTTCCGCCCCCGACCTGTCGATGGGGATCTGGCCGACCGCCGAGAAGAACCACCTCTGGAACGCGCCCTTGGCGCCGGTGCCGGTGAAGTATTCGCTCTTGGCCAGGAAGTAGATGCGACGCCGCACCATCAGCGGCAGATAGAAACTGTCCATGACGGCGAGATGATTGCTGGCGAGAATCGCCGGCCCGCGGTCGGGAATGTTCTCCAGCCCCTCGATCCTGGGACGGCCGAGCACTCGCAGAATCGGCCCGAGCAACACGAATTTAAACGTGTAGTACCACATCGAAGACTCCGAACTTCGTCGATCGCCGCCGCCTCAGACATTACCCGCCGAGACCTGTCGCACCGGGCCGAATCCGACCGGCCCCGCAGAAACGATACACATCCTCATCTTCGGCCGCGCACCGCCGAGAGCTCCGCGTTGATCGCTTGGCGCGCAACTTCTGCCGCACCGATCACGCCCGCGCTCTCGCCGAGCTGCGTACCGCGGATACGCGCGAGTTGCCGGTGGCCGGCCCCGGTCACCAGCCGCGCGTAGTGTTCGCGCGCCTCGTCCAGGAACAACCCGGACGCCGCGCCGACCCCGCCCGCCAGCACGATGAGGTCGGGATCGAAGATGTCGGCGATCATCGCCAGCCCCTGGCCGAGCGACGCGGCGAACTGCGCGAACGCGGCCAATGCGACCGCGTCGCCGTCGGCGGCGGCGCCGGCGACGCGCCGCCCGGTCAGCGCGCCGGGGTCCATGGCGACGTCGGCGGCGAGTTGACTGCGACCCCAGTCCCCGTCGGCCAGCAATTCGAGCACCGTGTCGACCAGTGCTGTTCCGCTGCAATACCTTTCCCAGCAGCCGAGCTTGCCGCACGAACACGGGCGGCCGTCGGGGACCACGGTGAGGTGCCCGAGTTCGGGCGCAACCCCGAAGCTGCCGCGGTAGATCTCGCTGTCCAGCAGCAGGCCGGCACCGATCCCGGTACCGATCGCCAGGACGAGCGAGTTCCGGCCACGGGAGGCGGCACCGAAGCGCTGCTCGGCGACGGCGGCGGCGTTGGCGTCGTGCTCGGCGAAGACCGGGATGCCGATGCGGGCGGACATGTCCTCGGCGACGGTGGCCTCACGCCACGGCAGGTGCGGGGCGAACCGGATCATCCGCCGGTCGGGTGTGAGGAACCCGGCGATGGCCAGTCCGACTGCTTTCGCCGCCCACCGCGAGGTCAGTTCACCGACCAACCGGTCCAGACAGTGCTCGAGCGCCTGCGCGGTCGGCGGAGTCGCCGCACGCAGCGTGTCGAGCATCGACCCGCGATCGTCGACGACCGACGCACGCACGCTCGTGCCGCCGATGTCGATGCCGATCGTCAAGTCCCCCATCAGCTCTCGCTCTCTCCGTGCGGGCGGCGGACGCCGTCGCGCCCACCCACGTCGATGCGAACCGAGATCGGTTGGTACGTCGGCTCCTCGTTCCCGGCGCCCGGCGGGCTCGAGCGCAGGGCACTCGCGATCGCCTCGAGCACCGCGATCAGCGCGGCGATGAGCCGCGCGAGCAGATCACCGAGTTCGCTGAGCAACGAGGTGATCTCACCGGACAGGTCGGCCAGGTTGGCGGCGTCGGCCGACGACGAATCGGCGCGTTGCCCGGTCGCCGCGGGGCGCCGTTGCCCGGCGCCACCGAACACGGCGGCGAGCTGATCGATCTGGGCGGCCAGGCCGAGCAGGAGGTCACGCACCGGGTCACCGGAGGAACCGCGGGAGTGGCCTGCGGCGTCGTCGCCGTCACGTCCGGTCGTGTCGTCCGAGGTCATCTGGGCAGCTCTCCTGTCCGGCTCGGCAGTAGTGTACGTGACGTCGGGTGGCCTCAGGCCCCGGGCGACGAGGCGACGTCAACGGCCTCGTGGCCACACCGCGGGGTCCGGGACGAAGGTGATCGCGATCTCGGTGCCGTCCCAGGCCGCATCGACGACCACGCAGCGCCGCAGCACCGACGGTAACCGGACCGGATGCCGGAACCCGCCGACCGTCACCAGCAGATCGTCGCCCGAGCGACCCAACTGCAGGCTCGCGGGGTCGGGAAGCCTTTGACGCCACCTGAGTTCGAACATCCGGTCGGCGCCGGCCGGCTTCTGCGCATCGTCGACCTCGGCCACCTTCGCGGCGCCGCAACCGCACCGGCGGCCGTTCGGTGTCGCCAATCCGACACCCACCTTGCGAAGTCGCGCCGCACGGTCGATCGGCCCGTCCACCCGCGGCACGTCGAGGCAGTCGATCTCGGCGCCGTCTTCCACCACCGACCGTAAACGGGCGATGCGGTCGTCACAACCGTCACCGACACCGCGGTTCAGGATCACCGACCGCAGCGCCAGTCCCATGACGTCGACGGTGGCGAGGAAGTCGGGTAGCAGTCGCTCGCCGCGGTCATCTGCGCCGACCACCAGGTGAACGGCGACACTGTGGGCGTCGGTTGTCAGCTCGGTGATGTCGACGCAATCCCTGTCGATGGCGTCCACCGCTGCCGTGAGCTGGGCGAGAACGGGACGCTCGGCGGCAGCCGCAAGCCGTCGATGCCTGGGCCACAGGCGATTCAAGGTCTGACTCAGCACCGCCGCGGACCGCAGGAACGCGAACGGGTCACCGACCCCGGATGCGTCGACGACGATCCGGCGCCATGTTCCGCTGACCGCTTCGTCCCGGATTCGGCGCAGGACGAGAAAATCCTCGATACCCGGGAGCGCGGTCAGCTCCGCGGCCGAGATCTCCGACAACACGCCGACGCCCGGCAGACTCACGCGTGATCTCGCGAGGGTCTCCGAGAGGACGGCCGTGAAATCCGACCACGCACGCTCCAACAACGCGAGACGATCCAGTGACAGCACGTGCAACCGTGACGAGGCAGCCACCGGTTCGTCGGGCGTGCGGAAGACGCCGAAGATCGACGCCGACGGGGAGAAGCGGTCGACGGTGATCAGGAGGGTGTCGTGCTCGGGAACCAGCGTCGTGCCGGCGCCGGTGTCCGACGACGTGCTGGCCCGGCCGCGCGGCCGGCCCAGGGCGCCGGAGGCCGCGGTCACCGAGACGCCGGCCCCACCCGGCCCGATCACCACATGGATGGGCGTGAGATCGATCAGCCTTCGACCCTCTTCTTCAAGTCGTTCAGCGCGGCTTCGGTGATCGCCTTCTCGGCACGCCGCTTGAGCTGTCCGATCATGGGTACCAACAGATCGACCATCAGTTCGTAGGTGACCTTGGTCGAGCCCGGAACCTGCTGCGACAGAACATATCGCCCGCGTTGGTCGCGTTGCAGGTCACTGCTGACGAGGGCCCACGACACCTCCCGGCCGTCGGCGGCCCAGTCGTAGCGCAGCACGTACGTGTCCTGCAGGACACCGGCGTCGAGGACGAAGCGCACCACGCGTGGGCGGCCGTCGTCACCGGTCTCGGTGACCTCCACCTCCCGCGCCGCGGACACCCAGTCCGGGTAGTGGTCGAAGTCGGCGATCACCGCCATGATGTCGGCGGCATCGGCACTGATGACGATGGAGCGCTCGGTGCGGTCGGCCATCAGCGCGCCACCCTCTCACCGCTGGACGCGGCGTCCGCGGCCGGATCCGTGACCGCCGGTCCGCCCACCCCGCGACCGGCCTCGAGCCGCTCCTTCACCTCGAAGGACATCACCTTGCCGGCGGCCCGGCGATCCCGGTTGGCGTCCGCCAGGGCGGTGCCCCGCGCACGCGGGTCGTCGGGGAGGGAACCCTCGGGCTCGGCGTGCAGGAAGTAATGCAGCACGAAACCGTCCAGCACCGGCTCGCACCAGATCTCCATGCTGCCCACGAGCGGTCCGCCGACCGTCCAGCGCACACCAGCCGCACCGCGATCCTCGGTCACCGTGAGATGCAGATCGGGCCACCACCGCCGCCAGTTCCCCCGGTCGCCGACCATCTCGGTCGCCAGCGACGGAGCTGCCGCGACGAAGGTCTCGTCGGCCACCTGAATGCTCGTCACGATCACTAGCTTCACATACTCCGGGTGACCCGGGACAGCAGACCTCGCGGGACGCGCGTACGGTTTGCGCGGCGGCGGGACTACCATCGCTGCAGAGAACCGAAGGTGAGAGGTGGCCCGATGAGTGAGTTCAGCGTGCCGGCGGAGTTCTCCATCTCGGAGAGCGACGATTGCACCGACATCGTCTTCCGGATCGCCGAGCGCGAACCGGACAAGGTGATGTTCCGGCGCAAGGCGGCTCAGGAATGGCTGCCGGTGACGGCGTCGGACGCCGCGGCCCAGATCACCGCGATCGCCAAGGGGCTGATCGCCGCGGGCGTCGCACCCGGCGATCGCGTGGCACTGCTCTCCCGCACGCGACTGGAGTGGAATCTCATCGATTTCGCGATCTGGGCTGCGGGTGCCATCACCGTGCCGATCTACGATTCGTCCTCCGGGCCGCAGATCGAGTGGATCATGCGGGACTCCGGCGCCACCACCATCGTCGTCGAAGACGACGGTCATCGTGAGATCGTCGACGGCATCGACGGTCTCGGCCCGGTCAGCGTGCTCCAGATCGACGTGACCGACGGTGAGGGGGCGATCGCGCACCTGACGAAGACAGGCGCGGAGATCCACGACGACGAGGTCGTCAAGCGCCGCGCCGCCGTCCGCTCCGCCGATCCCGCGACCCTCATCTACACCTCGGGCACCACCGGACGCCCCAAGGGTTGCGAGCTCACCCACGCCAACCTGCTGTCCGAGGTACGCGGTGTCCTGGCGAGCTCGATGAGCTCACTGCTGGGACCGGACAAGCGGCTGCTGATGTTCCTTCCGCTCGCGCATGTGCTCGCCCGCGCCATCACCCTGGTCGCCATCGAGGCCGGTGTGGAGGTGGGCCATCACGCCGACACCCGCACCCTCGTCGGCGAGTTCGCGTCGTTCCGGCCGTCCGTGATCCTGTCGGTGCCGCGCGTGTTCGAGAAGGTCTACAACACCGCCCGGCAGTCGGCTCACGACGACGGCAAGGGAAAGATCTTCGACGCCGCCGCGAATGTCGCCATCGACTACTCGGCCGCCGAGGAACGCGGTTCGGTCGGCTTGGTGCTCAAGGTCAAACACGCACTGTTCGATCGTCTCGTCTACGGCAAGCTGCGGGCCGCGCTCGGCGGGCAGTGTGAGGCCGCCATCTCCGGTGGCGCCCCGCTCGGGCCGCGCCTCGGGCATTTCTTCCGCGGCATCGGCGTCCCGGTGTTCGAGGGCTACGGGCTGACCGAGACCACCGCCGCGTTCAGCGTCAACACGCCCGGCGCGGTCAAGGTCGGTACGGTCGGTAAACCGTTGCCGGGCAACAGTGTCCGGATCGCCGACGACGGCGAGGTGATGTTGTCCGGCGGCGTGGTGTTCAGTGAGTACTGGCAGAACCCCGACGCGACCGCGGCCGCCGTCGAGGACGGCTGGTTCCACACCGGCGACCTCGGCACGCTGGACTCCGACGGCTTCCTCACCATCACCGGACGCAA
This sequence comes from Gordonia prachuapensis, assembly GCF_036350515.1. NCBI lineage: Bacteria > Bacillati > Actinomycetota > Actinomycetes > Mycobacteriales > Gordoniaceae > Gordonia > Gordonia prachuapensis. Next base: position 149,197 of record NZ_JAZDUE010000006.1, read on the forward strand.
GAAGGAACTGATCGTCACCGCCGGCGGCAAGAATGTGTCACCGGCCGGACTCGAGGACGTGATCCGCGCGAACGCGCTCGTCTCGCAGGCCGTGGTCATCGGGGATGCGAAACCGTTCATCGCGGCACTGGTCACCATCGATCCCGAGGCCTTCCCCGCGTGGAAGGAGCGCAACGGCAAACCCGCCGATGCGACGGTCGGCGATCTCGCCGACGACGCGGACCTGCGCGCCGAGGTCGCCTCCGCGGTGGAGTCGGCAAACCAGACGGTGTCACATGCGGAGGCGATCAAGAAGTTCCGCATCCTCGCCGACGACTTCACCGAGGAGACCGGGGAGATGACGCCGACGCTGAAGGTCAAGCGTAATGTCGTGGTGGACAAGTTCTCCGGCGACATCGACGCGATCTACGCGAAATAACGGTTCGCCCAACCGCTTCGACGATTCTGTCAGCGGACGGGTGTCTCAGAGGAGCTGTCGCAGCCGCGCGGCGATGGCACGCCACTGCCACGTCGCGAGCACGTGCTCACGGCCTCGCGCACCCATCTCGGCCGCCGCTGCCGGGTCGCGCAGGATCGCGGTGATCGCCAATGCGACGGCGTCGATGTCGGTTCCGTCGACGACGGTCCCGGTGACCCCTTCCACGACCGTCTCCGGAGCCCCGCCGGATTGCCCGGCGACGACGGGGACCCCGGTCGCCGACGCCTCCAGATAGACGATGCCGAGCCCTTCCACGTCGAGCCCGCCACCACGCGTGCGCGCCGGCATCGCGAACACGTCGGCGACGTTGTGGTATCCGGGTAGGTCGGCCGACGGGACCGAGCCCGTGAACACGACATGGTCCGAGACGGCGTTCTCGTGCGCGAGTTTCCGCAGCGCCTCGGCGTGCGGACCGCCGCCGACGATCACCAGACACACGTCCCCGACCTCGCGGCGGATCAGCGGCAGCGCCCGGATCAGGACATCCTGACCCTTGCGCGGCACCAGTCGCGACAGACACAGGACGGTCGGCCGATCCCCCAGTCCGAGCTGCCCGCGTAGCCGCTGCCGTGCCCCCGCATCGGGGGCGAATCGCTCGGTGTCGACGCCCGGCGGCAGATACTCGAGCGCGGCGTGCGCTCCGAACGCCGCCGCGAAACGGCCACGGGTGTAACGACTCACGAACGTCACCGCGTCCGCGTGACCGCCGATGTAGGTGAGTACCTGTCGGGCAACCGGGAGCATCGACCAGCCGACCTCGTGGCCGTGGGTGCTCGCGACGACACGTCGTGCCCCCGCGCGGCGTACCGCAGGCGCGAGGGTCGCCAGCGGGGCGGCCGCACCGAACCACACCGTCGAGATGTCATGGCTCCGAATGATCTTCGCGGCGCGCCGGGCCACCGACGGAGTCGGCAACATCAGTGTCGTCGGATGACGCACCACCGTGTACGGCTGCGCCGCATCGAACTCCTCGTGCCCTCGCCACCGCGGCGCATACACCACGACGTCATCGGGCGGCAGCAGGTCGACGAGGTTCTGCAGATACGACTGGATCCCACCCGGTCGAGGCGGAAAGTCGTTGGTGATCAAGAGGGTCCGATTCATCAGCGCACCTGGGTGGACAGCCATCGTTGCCAATCGGCGACGAAGTCGGTACGCGACACCCCGAGTGCGTCGGAGATCGCCTGGTCGGCCCGGCGGGGGTCGGCATCGGCCGCGACACCGGTGTAGAGGGTACGCAACTCGTCCTCCCCGAAACGGTCGGCGACGAACGCCGCCACCGACCACGCGGACTGGTAGGCCACGACGGCCTCCTCGGAATCGACCGCGAAGTCGCGGTCGGCCGGGAAGTCCGCCGGCACGTCGCCGGCCCGGATCTGCGCGGCGAGATCCGGCGCGGCGTCATCGAATCGGCCGTAGGTGCCCTTGCGTCCCACGTACTCCGACACTCCCTCGGTGATCCACAGCGGCGCTCCCGGGGCCGTGACGACCCGGGTGGCGATGTGCGTCAGCTCATGACGCAACACCACCCCCAACGCGGCGTCGGAGAGTCGGTCGGCCCCCGGGGTGAGGATCACCCGCTGCCCCACCGCGACGTCGTCGTCGGAGTCGATGCGGCTGTAGACGGTGGCGGCGGCCGCCCCGGTCACATCGGTGCCGGCGCTGCGTGCCAGGGCCCGGAACTCCGCCGGTCGATCGGTGGCGACGACTGCCGTCCGGCGCGGCCAGTCCTCGCCCCAGAAATCGTCGACGGCGACCACCGCTCCCGGCAGCATTCCACGGACCCGGTCGACGGTTTCGGCGGTACCGGGATACGACGCGATCACCGACGTTCCGCCGTCAGTGGCGACATCGGTGGCGGCGAGGCCCGGCAGGTCCCAGAGTTGTGCCGGCGCGGCGGTGCCCCCGATGGCGGTCGCGTCCCCGACCACCTTCCAGTCGTCGCCGTAGCGCGCCATCACCAGTTGCATGTTCACGGTCACTTCGGGTTCGTCGAGACCGGGCGTATCCGCACCGCCCAGCGCATATCGCAGATCGACCGGCGCCACCCACGAATCCGAGCTGCCCTGGGCGTCGAGCCGCTGCTGCAGGCCCGCGGGGACGAGCACCTCCGCCTCGGTACTGGGGACGACCTCGTACCGGAACTCTTTCAGCCGCAACGCGGTTCCGCGCGGCGGGATCGTCGGCACCGAGGTCGGGGAGGACGGGGACGCCGTCGGGGATTCGCGCTCGTCCGTCGAACGGGGCGCTGCGGAAGATTCGGCGGAGACCGACGCGGTGGGAACGGACTCCGGGGCCACGGACTCGGCGGGCACCGCGTGGCCGCCCAGGTTGGCCGCGATCACCTGAAGGTGCCTGCGGAACCCGGGCGCGGCCGCTTCGTCGACGACGGTGTCGACCAGCTTCGGGTCGCCGCTGCGCAGCGCGTCGTCGAGCACGTCGAGGGCGGCCTGGACCCCGGCGGTCCGCTGTCGCTCGTACACGTTGGCCGACGTCGTCGTGGTCGGCGCGCTGCTCGACTGGGTGACCGGTGGTGCGGCGGTGCCGCATCCCGCGATCACCGCGACCGCCAGTCCGACAAGGCCGGTGGCAGTGGTGAATCGCGCGACGGACACGTCAGCGCCGATCACCGGACCGCGTCCACGGAGCCCGCCGCTCAGTACCGGCGAGCGGAATTGAACGGTCCCGCCTCGTCCACGGGCACGACCTTCACGGGCACCCCGAATGTCGAGGCGTGGATGACGTAGCCGTCGCCGACGTACATGCCGACGTGATGGGCGTCCGGGTAGTAGATGATCAGATCGCCCGGACGCAGGTTCTGCCGGTCGACGGGCTGACCGGCACCGCCCTGCGCCTGACTCGACCGGGGCAGTGTCTTGCCGGCCTGCTGATACGCCCACACCATGAGCCCTGAACAGTCGAACGAGCTCGGCCCCGTCGCGCCCCACACGTACGGGTCGCCGATCCGGGTCAGTGCAGCCTGTACGGCGATGAGTGCGGTCGACGTGCCCTTGGGCACGACGCGGGGATCGAAATCGAACTTCGGTCCCTGCAGGGCGGCGAGTTGCCGACCGGTCATCGATTCGTAGACGGCCCGGATCTGCACGGCCTGCAATTGCAGGTTCGCCTGCTTCGCCTGCAGTTCACCACGGGTCTTCTCGGCCGCGGCGACGGCGGCGGTCGCCTCGGCTGCCGTCTCGTCGGCCTCGGTCTTGGCCGCCTGTGTGTTGCGCCGCGCATCCTTGAGTCCCTGGAGATCCGCCGCCGACTGACGCGAGATCAGTTCGAGGCCGGACATCTGGTCGAGCAGGGACTGCGGTGAGTCGCTCACCAGCACGGCGTAGAGGCGATTGACGCGGGCACCCTTGTAGCTGGCGCGCACGACCGAGTCGACGCGCGTCTGATACTGCGCGAGACGCTCCTGCGTGGACGCCAGGGAGCGCTCCGCCGCGGTCGATGCCTTCCGCGCGTCGGCGACGATCCGGCGCTGCTTGTCGTACTCGATCTGCGCGTTGTGCATCGCCTCGGCCGACTTCTCGGCGTCGTCGCTGAGCTTCTTGTATTCGGCGAGGAGCTGATCGGGTGTGCGTACCGGCGCTGCCCCGGCATCTCCGGCGCCGATGGACGGACCGAGCTGCCCCAGTGACACCACCGCGGCGAGGAGCAGCGCGACCAGCATCGCCGGCCCCGATCGCCCACGTGTCGCCGATCGTCCGGAAACCACGCCTGTCACCAGTCCTCCACCACTTCCCCGTGATCACCTGCGGCCGACGCCCGACCGGAACATCGTGCCCTGCAGGTGATTCAGGTGGGCGGATCACGCGCTCACGTGATCCGCCCACCCATCAAGCTCACATCTGTCGCGTCCGGCGCTCAGTAGCGTCGGATGCCGGTCAGATCCCAGTTGTTGACGTTGTCCTTCTGAACCGGGGTTCCGTAGGTCGACGAGTGGACGAACTTGCCGTTGCCCGCGTAGATGCCCGCGTGGCCGCCGCCGTTGAAGATCAGGACGTCGCCTGGCTTGGCCGACGCGATCGAGGCGACGGGGGTGCCGCCGCCGAGCTGGCCGTAGCTGTCGCGCGGGATGGTCTTGCCGGCCTTCTTGTAGGACCAGTAGACGAGACCCGAGCAGTCGAAGGCGTTCGGGCCGGCCGCGCCGTAGGAGTACGGCGAACCGATCTTGCTCTCGGCGTTGCTCACGGCCTTCTGGGCGACGGTGGGCTGCACGCCGAGGAAGCCGCCGCCACCCTTGGGCTTGAACTCCTGCGGGATCTGGTCGTCGTTCAGACCGGGAACGGTGAAGGTGCCGATGTTCGGGATCTCGACACTGGCTCCGGGCGACTTGGTCACCGGCGCGGCCTGCGGCGCAACCTGCTTCGGCTCCTGGAATTGCTGGGGGATCTGCTGGCTGTCGACCCCAGGAAGTTCGAAAGTGCCGATGTTCGGCACGTGCACAGGTGCGGCGAGTGCCGGGCCTGCGGCTACGGCCAGCGAGCCGACGGTGATCGATCCCGCAACCACCGCGCGCTTGGCCACCTTGCTGCCACGGTTGGGCTGCTCCAAACGATGTTTCGCCACGAAGCGACTTCTCCTTGCTCTCCCTTCGACCGCCGACCGGGTTAGCTGTCGGATTCGGGCCGGAAGACTGGCCCTACACACGAGTCGATGACACCCTTGGCGTCGTCGGGCACGCGCGATTCACCCCAATTCGGATCGCTCCGAAAATGATGGTTCCCCGGTTCGCCCAGAGGGCGATTGAGCGGTGACCGATCCAGACCACTCCTGTTGGAGCGGGACGCTCTGAAAAGGTCTCGGAAAGGTTACGAAATCGAACGCGGGTCTGTCCACCGACCGCCGAGTACGGACTCGGGGCCCGTCGCTCACCCCGCTCGCAAGATACGCAGATTACGCGACGAAAAGCCGTCCTGAGCAGTGGTTTTTTCGGCTCTTGCAGATACTGCAGAGCCTCTGGTGACCATCGCAGCAGCGACGAAGACATCGATCGCGGCGTCGATCTCGGCGTCCGCCGAGGGGCCCGATTCCGTAACCTTTCCTCCACCTTCGAGCACGGGGTTTCCGCTGTTGGGAGCCTCGAAGAGCACCTGCATCATGCATCCGTCACACGAGGCGGGACGACCCGGGCAGGTCTGGCAGTCGACGTACATGTGTGATCTCCATCTCATTTGCCGGACATGGGTATGTCGAGGGCGTCCGGGCGGCCTGTCGGCGTCCGTTCGCCACCTGAGACGGACAGTAGGGGCGACCACCGACAGTGACGGCCGGGCGACGACGCGAACCCACCTTTCCCGCCTGTCACACCAGAATCTGTCGTTACATCGAACTAATGTTCGGTCCGTGGTGCGTGCAACGACGACGGGTGGCGGACAGCTCACCTTTTTCGACCTCGATCGTGAGTCCGCCGACCGCCGGGCCGACGACGACGAGGACCGTTTCGACCGTTCGCTGTTCGACACGACCATGGTCGTCGTGGACCTCGAGACCACGGGTGGGAGCAGCGCGACAGATCGGATCACCGAGATCGGCGCGGTCAAGATCCGGGGCGGCGAGGTCATCGGGGAGTTCGCCACCCTCGTCGACCCCGGTTGCCGGATCCCCCCGAAGATCGTCACGCTGACCGGCATCACCGAGGCGATGGTGTCCGACGCCCCCGATATCGGCGCGGTACTCCCCTCGTTCGTCGAGTTCGCCCGCGGCGCAATCCTGGTGGCGCACAACGCGCGCTTCGACATGGGGTTCCTGCGGAACAACGCGAACCGGCTGGGCATCGACTGGCCGTTCCACACCAGTCTCTGCACGGTCACCTTGGCGCGCCGGATCCTCAGCCGCGACGAAGCACCGTCGGTGCGCCTGTCCGCGCTCGCCGATCTGTTCGACGTGTCCGTGCGGCCCACGCACCGAGCCCTCGATGACGCGCGCGCGACGGTCGAGGTACTACATCGTCTGCTCGAGCGTGTCGGCAATCAGGGTGTGGGCACCTACGGCGAACTGACCGCCTATCTCCCTCGCCGTGATCCGCGACTGCGGGCCAAGCGGTCGCTGGCACAGGGGGTTCCGTCGCGGCCGGGTGTCTATTTGTTCCGCGGGCCCTCCGACGAGGTGTTGTACGTGGGTACGGCGGTCGACCTGCGTCGCCGGGTGCTGTCCTACTTCACCGGCGGCGACCCACGGCGCCGGATGGGTGAGATGGTCTCGGTGGCCACCCGCATCGATCATGTCGAGTGCGCCCACGGCCTCGAGGCCGGAGTCCGCGAGCTCCGCCTGCTCGCCGCACATGCACCCGCCTACAACCGCCGCTCGACCCAGCCACACCGCGGCTGGTGGGTGGTGTTGACCGGCGAACGGTTCCCACGACTGAAGGTCTCGCGCACCCCCACCGACGACTGCCTCGGGCCAATCGGCAACCGCACCACGGCCGCCACCATCGCCGACCTCATCGGCGGTGCCGCCGGCCTACGGAGTTGCACAGGCCGATCGGGCTCGGCGTCACACCATTGGTGTCGGTCGGAGGCGGCGGGCGGGCCTCGCATCGGGGGGTGCGCCGCCGCCTCGGATCGGCCGTTGACCCTGCCGGATTATCTGCCCCGGGTCGCCGCCGTCCGTGACCTGATGACCGGAGAGTCCGACGAGATACTCGGCAGCCTCACCGATCGGTTGGCGCAGCTGTCCGACGCCCGGATGTTCGAGAGCGCGGCGCGCCACCGCGACCGGCTGTCGACGACGATCGACGTGCTCGCCCGCTGCCAGCGTCTGTCGGCGTTGTGCCGGATCGCCGAACTCGTGGTGGCCCGCCCGGACGACCAACGAGGCTGGGAGCTCGCGGTGATCCGGCACGGCCGCCTCGCCGGCGCGGGCGTCGCGCGACGCGGCGTCGCACCCATGCCGGTGGTGCAGACCCTCGTCGCCGCGGCGGAGACGGTGACCCCGGGATCCGGTCCCCTCTTCGGCGCGCCTTTGGAGGAGACGGCCCTGCTCTACCGGTGGATCACCGAGCCCGGCGCACGCATCGTCGCGGCCAGCGAACCGTTCGCTCTGCCCGGCGCCTGTGCGCAGCGATGGTCGGCGTGGTCGCGCACGGCACACGACGCCCGGGAGACGCGTCGTCGTGCCGGGTGAGGCCGTCGGTGCGCACTACTGTGTCAACCATGATCACCGCCATCGTCCTGATCCACGCCGACGTCCACCAGATCCCGGAGACCGCGCAGGCGGTCGCGGACATCCCCGGCGTGTCCGAGGTGTACTCCTGCGCCGGTGATGTCGACCTGATCGCCAAGATCAAAGTGCGCGACCACGATCAGATCGCCGACGTGGTCACCGGCAAGATCAACCGTTTACCCGGGGTGACCCACAGCGCCACCCACATCGCGTTCCGCAGCTACTCGCGATCCGACGTGGAAGGCGGGTTCTCCATCGGCGAGGAGTGACACTCCGGCCGCACCGAATCCCGTCCTGCGTCAGCGGGACGCGGCGAGTTCGGTGCTGAGGGCCGCCCAACGGTCGAGCAGACGGGCGACGTCGCCGTTGTCGATCACCGCCGCGGCGCGCGTCATCGCGTCGCCCATCGCGTCGCGCAACTGGGCGCCGGACATGGCCTCCCGCTGTTCGAAGGCGACGATCGCGCCGGCCGCGTTGAGCAACACCGCGTCGCGCACCGGGTCGCGGGTGCCGGCGAACAGATCACGGGCGATACCGGCGTTGACCGTCGCGTCACCGCCCTGCAGTGCGGCCAATTCGACGCGATCGATGCCGAGGTCGGCGGGGTCGAGGCTGAGCTCGGTGACCGAGCCGGCGACGACCTGCCACACCGTCGAGGTCGTCGTCGTGGTCAGTTCGTCGAGGCCGTCGTCGCCCCGCACCACCAGCACCGAGTTGCCCCGGTCCGCGAATGTCCTCGCCAGGACCGGGGCGAGGTCGACGAAGGCGCATCCGATCAGCCCGCTCTGCGGACGGGCCGGGTTGGTGAGCGGACCCAGCACGTTGAACACGGTGGGGATACCGATCTCCTTGCGCGGGGGTCCGGTGAACCGGAAGGCGGGGTGGAACACCGGGGCGAAGCAGAACCCGATGTTGACCTCGTCGACGCACCTCGCCACGTCCGCGGGACCGAGGGAGATCCCGACGCCGAGGGCCTCGAGGACATCGGCGCCCCCGCTCTTCGACGACGCCGCCCGGTTTCCGTGCTTGACCACCGGCACACCGGCAGCTGCGATCACCATCGACGTCATCGTGGAGATGTTCACCGTGTGGGACCGATCGCCGCCGGTGCCGACGACATCGACCGCCGGACGTGTCACGTCGACCAGCGTGGCGTGCTCGAGCATCGCCGACGCCAGGCCGCGCAGCTCGGTCGGCGCCGCACCCTTCATCTTGACGCCCACGCCGAACGCGGCGATCTGGGCGCCCGTCGCGGCATCACTCATGATCTCGTTCATCGCCCATGACGCCTCGTCGATGGTCAGGTCGACGCCGTCGGTGACGCGCCCGAGGATCTGCGGCCAGGTGTACGCGGAAGAGTCGGTGCTGCTCACAGAGGAAACAGTAGTGGTCGCGGCCCTAACCCTGCGCCACCGGTCGCTGCAGTACCTCCCAGCGCAGGACGACCCCGCGGTGCCGCGAGCCGAGACTGGCCATCCGCGAACGTTCCTGCGACAGGTGCACGGCGTCGAGCGTCTGCACACGCGCCAGGTGCACGACGACCAGGCCGGATTCCCCGTCGCCGGTGGGCTCCGCGTTCGTATCGGTCGCGCGCTGGTCGACGACGACGGATGTGTAGCCGTCCAGAGCAGCGGTCGCGACGGCGTCGTCGAGCCGTGACGCGGGCAGACGCAACACGTGGCGGAGTACGACCTCGTCGTCGGGTCGCCAGGACGATCGATCCAGCACCACCGAACTCGCCGCGGCGTCGTCGTCGGATTCGGCGACGACCACCAGCTCGGCCTCGGTGGCGTCGAGCGGGTCCCGGTCGTGACGCCGCCCGATCACGCGCTCACGCAACCGCTCCCAGCGCCCGGGGGTCACCGGCCGCCCGTTCAGGTCACGCCGTAGACCCGGCGGGTCAGGGTTGGATTCGCCTGTCACATTCCCAGGAAACCACGCGTTCTCCAGACACGCCGAAACGCCGGTGAGCGGCGACGACCAGCGACAAGAGAAAAAGTTCCGGTGAATATCGGACCCAAGTGGTCAGGGCTTACTACGAACCGTCATACTTCACTTTGTGACTAGCGCTGTAGGTACCTCAGGAACAGCCATCACCTCGCGCGTGCACTCGCTGAACCGGCCCAACATGGTCAGCGTCGGTACGATCGTGTGGCTGTCCAGTGAGCTCATGTTCTTCGCTGGACTGTTCGCGATGTATTTCGTCGCGCGCGCCAACTCGTCGGTCGGGTGGCCGCCGGAACCCACGGAGCTGAACCTCACGCTGGCGATCCCGGTCACGACGGTGCTGATCCTGTCCTCGGTGACCTGCCAGATGGGTGTGTTCGCCGCCGAGCGCGGCGACGTCTTCGGCCTCCGCCGCTGGTATGTCCTCACCTTCCTGATGGGCGCCTTCTTCGTCGCCGGCCAGGCATACGAGTACATCCACCTCGTCGAACACGGCACCACACTGAGTTCCAGCGCTTACGGTTCGGTCTTCTACATGGCCACCGGTTTCCACGGTCTGCACGTGATCGGCGGCCTCGTCGCCTTCATCTTCCTGCTGATCCGCACCAAACTCTCCAAGTTCACGCCGGCCCAGGCCACCGCCGCGATCGTCGTGTCCTACTACTGGCACTTCGTCGACATCGTCTGGATCGGCCTCTTCGTCACGATCTACTTCATCAGGTAGGGCAACCGCCGACCTGGCAAGACAGCAGCACATACAGTCCGTCCGCTTAGTAGAGAGTCACAGATGAGTTCATCTCCACCGCGACCGTCGGATAGCGACGACGTGGACGCCGCCACCGGCACGGGTTCGCCGGCCACCTCGGCGCGCAAGGCGAAGTCACGGCGCAAACTGCGCCGCCGTGCGAGCGGCACGTTGCTGCTGCTCGTCGGTCTCGTGTCCGCCGGCGTCCTCGCCTCGATCCTCACGCCGAAGCCGCAGGTCGCCGTCGCAGACGAGTCGAACGCCGCGTTGATCGCCGACGGCAAGAAGTTGTACGAGACCTCGTGCATCACCTGCCACGGCGCCAACCTGCAAGGTGTGGACGACCGTGGCCCGGCCCTGCTCGGTGTCGGCGACGCCGCCGTCTACTTCCAGGTCTCCACCGGTCGCATGCCCGCCGCACGCGGTGAGGCGCAGGCCATCCGCAAGCCGGCCAAGTTCACCAAGGCCCAGATCGACCAACTCGGCGCCTACATCCAGTCCGAGGGTGGCGGCCCGCAGGTGATCTACGAACGCAATCCGGATGGCTCGGTGAAGATGGAGGACGGCCTGCCCGTCCTCGCGCAGGAATCGCTGCGTGGCGACAACCTCGGCCGCGGTAGCGAACTCTTCCGACTGAACTGCGCCTCGTGCCACAACTTCACCGGTCGTGGTGGCGCCCTGTCGTCGGGCAAGTTCGCGCCGAACCTCGATGGCGTCGAAGAGCAGCAGATCTACACCGCGATGCTCACCGGGCCACAGAACATGCCGAAGTTCTCCAACCGTCAGCTCTCGCTGGAGGAGAAGCAGGACATCATCGGCTTCATCAAGTACGTCACCGAGACGAACCCGCAGGGCGGCCTCTCCCTCGGCGGTTTCGGCCCGGTCAGTGAGGGCATGGTGATGTGGGCTGTCGGCGTGACAGCGATCGTCGCCGGCGCCATGTGGATGGGATCACGGACATGAGTGCAAACGACGGTAAGGACACTCCGTCGCAGGACGAACTCGACCAGATGAGCAACGACGAGCTGGTCAAACTCGGCACCAACCTCGACGGGGTGGAGATCATCCACCGCGCCGAGCGGTTCCCCGAGCCCGGCACCGGCGTCGAGAAGCGCGCCGAGCGCCAGGTGGCGATCTGGTTCACCGTCGCTGGTCTGTCCGCGGTCGCCTGCTTCATCATCTTCATCTGGAACCATTGGGAGTTCGCGCTCCCCGGTTCGGACGACTACTGGCGGTACACGCTCAACACCCCGCTGTTGGGCGCGACGTTCGGTCTCTCGGTGCTGTCCATCGGCATCGGCATGGTGCTCTTCACCAAGAAGTTCATCCCGTCCGAGATCTCGGTGCAGGATCGCCACGACGGTGGTTCGGGCGAGGTCGACCGCAAGACCGTCGCAGCCGAGTTCGGCGACTCGCTCACCACGTCCACACTGCCCCGGCGCAAGATGATCCTCGGCTCGGCGGCCTTCGGCCTCGGGGCCTTCGCGTTCACCGGATTGGTCGCCGGTCTCGGCGGTCTCATCAAGAATCCGTGGGCCGAGGGCGACGACTCGCCCCTGTGGCACACCGGGTGGTCACCGATCTACAACCCGGCCGACGACCCGAACGAGACAATCTTCCTGCGCCGCGACACGGGCAACCCACATCAGGTCGCCCTGGTACGGCCGGAGGACCTCGACGCCGGCGCGATGGAGACGGTGTTCCCGTGGCGCGTATCCGACGGCTACGGCGAGACGGAGGAATCACGGCACAAACTCGTCGAGGGTCTGCGCTACGTGAGCAACCCGGTCATGCTGATCCGCCTGCGTCCCGAGGATTCCGCCCGCGCCATCAAGCGCAGGGGCCAGGAGAGCTTCAACTACGGCGACTACTTCGCCTACACCAAGGTGTGCAGCCATCTGGGTTGCCCGACCTCGTTGTTCGAGCAGCGGACGAATCGCATTCTCTGTCCGTGCCACCAGTCGCAGTTCGACGCGCTCGAGTTCGGCAAGCCGATCTTCGGCCCCGCCGCCCGGGCACTGGCGCAGCTGCCGATCACGGTGAACAATCAGGGATACATGGTCGCTGCGGGCGACTTCATCGAACCCGTCGGACCGGCATTTTGGGAGCGTAAGTCATGACCATCGCCGACCGTGTCGCGGCACAGGCCAACGAGGTCGACTCGCGATATCACGCCGCCCCGGGCATCCGGCGGCAGATCAACAAGGTGTTTCCCACCCACTGGTCGTTCCTGCTGGGTGAGATCGCGCTGTACAGCTTCATCATCCTGTTGGTCTCCGGCGTCTACCTGACCCTGTTCTTCGATCCGTCGATGAGCGAGGTCATCTACGACGGCGCCTACCAGCCGCTCAACGGCGTGATGATGACCAAGGCCTACGCCACCACGCTGGACATCTCCTTCGAGGTTCGTGGTGGCCTGTTCGTGCGGCAAATCCACCACTGGGCGGCGCTGCTGTTCGCCGCGTCGATCGTCGTGCACATGGCGCGCATCTTCTTCACCGGCGCGTTCCGACGCCCGCGCGAGGCCAACTGGATCATCGGCTGTGTCCTGCTGATCCTGGCGATGTTCGAGGGATTCTTCGGATACTCGCTTCCCGACGACCTGCTGTCGGGCACCGGCGTCCGCGCCGCGATGAGCGGTATCGTGCTCGGTATCCCGTTGATCGGTACCTGGATTCACTGGGCACTGTTCGGGGGACAGTTCCCCGGCGACATCATCATCCCGCGCCTGTACATGATGCACATCCTGCTGTTCCCGGGCATCATCCTGGCGTTGATCGGCGCCCACCTCGCGCTGGTCTGGTACCAGAAGCACACTCAGTTCCCCGGCCCCGGTCGCACCGAGAAGAACGTCGTCGGCGTGCGCATCCTGCCGGTCTTCGCAGTGAAGTCGGGAGCATTCTTCGCGATCACCACCGGTGTATTGGCCATCATGGCGGGCGTCTTCCAGATCAACCCGGTGTGGGTCCTCGGCCCGTACAACCCCGCGCATGTCTCGGCCGGCGTCCAGCCTGACATCTACATGATGTGGACAGACGGCCTGGTGAGGCTGATGCCTGCGTGGGAGCTCTATCTCGGGAATTACACGATCCCCGCCATCTTCTGGTGTGTCGTCATCATCACACTCATGTTCACCGTGATGTTCGCCTATCCGTGGATCGAGAAACGCCTCACCGGTGACGATGCTCATCACAACCTGCTGCAGCGTCCCCGTGACGTCCCGGTTCGCACCGGCGTCGGCGCGTTGGTCCTGTCGTTCTGGATCATCCTGACCCTGATGTGCATGAACGACATCATCGCGCTGAAGTTCGACGTCAGTCTGAATGCCACGACCTGGATGGGCCGTATCGGTCTGATCGTGGTGCCGCCGCTGGCGTACTTCATCGCGTACCGGTGGGCACTGTCGTTGCAGCGCAGTGACCGCGCCGTGCTCGCCCACGGCATCGAGACGGGCATCATCAAGCGGCTGCCGCAGGGCGAGTACATCGAGGTGCACCAGCCTCTCGGCCCGCTCGACGAGCACGGTCACCCGATCCCGCTCCCCTACGAGGGCGCGGCGATCCCGAAACGGATGAACAAGCTCGGCTCGGCCGGCGCACCCGGCACCGGCTCGATCCTGCTCGAGGATCCGCCGGAGCAGCAGGCGCGCAACATCGAGCGCGAGCACGAGGCGGAGAGGGCCGAGCAGAAGGCTCTCCGCGAACTGCAGGACAAGGGCGGCAATCCGCTCGACTGACCTGCTCGCACGCCCCGGAGGCCACCGTCGCACCACGCGGCGGTGGCCTCCGGCGTTCTCGGGACACTTCGGTCACCGCCGGAACACCGGGCCAGAGGCGCGGTCTGATTAGGATCGAAGAGTGATCCGACCGCCCCGTCCCACCCGAGCGACCGCCCGATCCCTGTGGGACTCCACGGGTTTGCGTGAGATCACCCGCGGCCTCGGCACTCTCGACGCGGAGATCTTCGAGACCATCGCACAATCCCAGTCCCCTGCCCTGGACGCCGTGATGCCGGGCTTGACCCGGGCGGCCGACCATTCCAAGCTCTGGCTGGTGATCGCCGGAGGAATGGCGCTCAGCGCCCGGCCGACGGCACAACGGGCGGCGTTCCGCGGAATCGCGACGGTCGCGGTCACCAGTTTCGTCACCAATCAGCTCGCCAAGCGGGTGCGCAACCGTCCACGTCCGGCCACTGCGTCGGTACCTCTGCAACGGCGCGGCCATCGCACCCCCACGTCCAACTCACTGCCCTCCGGCCACTCGGCCAGCGCGGCAGCATTCGCGATGGGTGTGGGTATCGAGCACGCCCCGACGGGGCTGGTGCTGGGCGGGCTGGCAGGGCTGGTCGGGTTGTCGCGCATCGCCACCGGAGCCCACTACCCCGGCGACGTCCTGGCCGGGTTCGGGATCGGCGCAACCGTCGCCGTCGTCGGCGGTCGGTTGATTCCGCCGGTCACCCAGCACAGCATCGCGATTCCCCCACCGTCGCGGGTGGTGGCCCCGACGTGTCCGCGTGGCGCCGGCGTCGTCGTGATCGCCAACCCCGCTTCCGGTTCCGGTGACGCGGGCCGAATGCTCGGCGAAGTACGTTCACTGCTGCCCGAGGCCGAGATCGTCGAGCTCGACCGTGACGAGGACATTCCCACCGTGATGCGCGAGGCCTCGACCCGTGCCCAGGTGTTGGCGGTGGTGGGCGGTGACGGTACGGTCGCCTGCGCCGCTCCGGTCGCCCTCGACGCCGGGCTACCCTTGGCGGTCTTCCCCGGCGGCACCTACAACCACTTCGCCCGCGATCTCGGCATCAGGTCGGCCGCCGACACCGCGCGAGCAATCGCCGATGGAGCGCTGATCCGGGTCGACATCACCCGGCTCAACGACGCGACAGTGGTGCTGAACACCGCCAGCATCGGCGCGTATCCACACTTCGTTCGGACGCGGACCAAGTTGCAGCACAAGCTGAGTCGCCCCTTCGCGACCGCGGTGGCACTGACCTCGACCATGCGCCGTACCCGCCCGGTGCGCATCCGGGTCGACGGCGAGGTTCTCGAGACGTCGCTGTTCCTGATCGGCAATTCGCTGTACCGGCCGTCCGGGTTCGCCCCATCGCGGCGCCTGCGGCTCGATGACGGCCTGCTCGACGTCCGCATCCTCGAGGTCGGCCATCGCTTCGCGACGCTGCGTCTCATCGGGTCGCTGCTCAGTGGACGCCTCGAACGGTCACCGCTCTATCGCGAACTACAGGTCCCCGAGTTCTCGTTCTCCGCCGTCGACCGCCCGGTCGTCGTCGCGCACGACGGTGAGGTGGGCGAGAGCTACGACGAGGCGACGTTCCGCGTCGCCTACCGCGCGCTCCCCGTGTACGCGCCCGGCTCGGGCACCTGAGACCACTGAGACCACGACGGCCGCCCCCGATCTCGCAGCGGGGGCGGCCGTTGTGTCCAGTTCTGTGGGGCTAGTGCTTCTCCGGGCCCACGTGGTACTCGAAGACCAGTCCGGCGGCGGTACCGATGATCACCACCGACGCGAAGATCGCGAACCAGAAGTTGCCGGTTGCGAACCCGATACCGAACATCGCAGCACCCGCCGCGATGAGGATCGGCCACCACGAGTGCGGGCTGAAGAAGCCCAGTTCGCCTGCGCCGTCCTCGACCTCGGCGTCCTCATAGTCCTCGGGACGGATCTCGACGCGACGCGCGACGAAGCGGAAGTAGGTGCCGGCGATCAGGGTCAGACCGCCGCTGAAGAACATGCCGACCACGCCGACCCATTCGACGCCCTTGCTGGCGAAGGCCGTGCAGATCGTGTAGATGATGGCCGCGACGAAGAAGAACGCCGTCAGCAGTTCGAAGATCCGTGCCTCGATTTTCATCCGTCAGTCTCCCACCGTGCAGCCTTGCAAGGACGTGTTGGAGGCGTCACCCAGATCGGTCGGGGTGTCACCGGAAGTGGCGCGCCGAGTCTCGAACGGCACCGTGGTCACCGACTCCGGCACCTCGCAGATCGCCTCCAACGCTTGCGCATTGGTCGCCTCCGGGTTGTCCTCGCGGTACCGGATGTAGGAGTCGAACTTCTCCGGCGTCACGGCGCGCACCTCGAAGTTCATCATCGAGTGGAACGTGCCGCACATCTCCGCACAACGACCGACGAATGCGCCCTCGCGGTCGATGCTGGAGATCTGGAACACCGGATCGCTGTGGTTCTGCTCCGGGAACGGCATCACGTCGCGCTTGAAGAGGAACTCCGGCACCCAGAACGAGTGGATGACGTCGGTGGCGGCGATCTGGAACTCGATGCGCTTGCCGGTCGGGAGCACCAGAACCGGGATCTCGCTGGACGATCCGACGGTCTCGATCTGGTTGAAGTTGAGGTAGTTGCGGATGTCGTCGTCGCGACCACCGGCGGGCAGCGGCAGTTCTTCACCGTGCTCGGAGGCCTCGCGCTGCGCCTGGACGTCGAACGGACTGCCGACACCCTCGAACCCGTCGTACTGCGTACCGTCGCCGAGCACGGCCTCGCGGTAGCCGAACTTCCAGTTCCACTGGAAGGCGGTCACGTCGACGACCACCTGGGGATCGTCGGTCTTGCTCTCCACGTCGTTCTGGACGACGACGGTGAAGTAGAACAACACCGCGATGATCACGAACGGGATAGCCGTGTACGAGAGCTCCAGCGGAACGTTGTACGCGGTCTGCCGGGGGAACTCGTCCTTACCCTCCTTGTGGCGATGGAAGGTGATGCTCCAGAAGATCAGCGCCCACACCAGGATGCCCATCAGCAACGCGGCGATGACCGACCAGGTCCACAGATCGCCCATCTTCTGCGCCTCGGGCGTCACACCCGACGGCCAACCGAAGTTCATCACCGTGCGGGCGTCACAACCCGACAGGAGAAGTGCACCGATGCCGAGTGCGACGAGAGCACCGACCTGCTTGATCGTCCGCGATGCGGAACGGGCTCTGTCCGCCCGCGGCCGTCCACCGTGTGCCAATTTCACGCCTTCCCGCTCGCTCGGTCCGACACGCCGTGTCGTCCGAGTTGCCATGTCACATGACTCGCACAGGGCTTTCTTCGCCCGCGCCGAGTCAAGCCACACTCAGCGCCAAGGCAATTCTTGCACCTAGTACTACGCAGCGTAGACCAACCCGTGCAACGTTTCGTGATTGGGGTTTACCTGCGCGCCTGGACACCCCGGACACCTGACCCGCGCCGGGACACCGACACCTTGCGGCCCGTGTTCGTCAGGCATACTCGACGCGTCAGAAGCGCGTGGTGACGTCGACGAAGTGAGGCCTGTCTGGTGTGTGGTTTGCTCGGTCTGCTGACCTCGGACGGTTCGGCATCGGAGTCGGTCGGCCTCGTGGCCGAGGCCTCGCACTGTATGCGTCATCGCGGACCCGACGAGCCGGGCACCTGGCACGACGACGACCTGGTGTTCGGATTCAACCGGCTGTCGATCATCGACATCGAGCACTCGCATCAACCACTGCGCTGGGGGCCACCCGAGGCGCCCGACCGCTATGCGCTGGTGTTCAACGGGGAGATCTACAACTATCTGGAGATCCGCGACGAACTGCGCCGCGACCACCACGCCGAGTTCCACACCGAGGGTGACGGCGAGGCCATCGTCGTCGCGTTCCACCATTGGGGTTCCGACGCGGTGCGCCGTCTGCGCGGCATGTTCGCGTTCGCCATCTGGGACACCGTGCAGCGTTCGCTGTTCATCGCCCGTGACCCGTTCGGCATCAAACCATTGTTCATCGCGACGGGTCCCGGCGGTACCGCATTCGGCAGCGAGAAGAAGAGCCTGCTGGAACTGACCGGCCGACTCGGACTCGGCGACGACCTCGACCCGCGGGCCATCCAGCACTACACGGTGCTGCAGTACGTACCCGAGCCGGAGACCCTCCACGCGGCGATCCGACGACTGGAGTCCGGATCGCACGCGACGATCGAGCCCGGTCGGGCACCGCAGATCCAGCGGTACTTCACGCCGCGGTTCACCGTGCGTCCGTTCCGATCCGGCGGTGCCCAGGCTCGCTACGACGAGATCGCCGACGTGCTGTCCGACTCGGTCGCCAAGCACATGCGCGCAGACGTGACCGTCGGATCGTTCCTCTCCGGCGGCATCGACTCGACCGCGATCGCCGCGCTGGCCATCAGGCACAACCCGGACCTGATCACCTTCACGACCGGCTTCGAACGTGACGGCTACTCCGAGGTGGACGTCGCCGTCGAGTCCGCCGAGGCGATCGGCGCCCGACACATCGTCAAGGTGGTCAGCCCGAGCGAATTCATCGACGCCATCCCCGAGATCGTCTGGTACCTCGACGACCCCGTCGCCGACCCGGCACTGGTCCCGCTCTACTTCGTGGCCCGCGAGGCCCGCAAGCACGTCAAGGTGGTGCTGTCCGGGGAGGGCGCCGACGAACTGTTCGGCGGCTACACGATCTACAAGGAACCGCTGTCGCTGAGCGCGTTCGACCGGCTTCCGGCCGCTCTGCGCCGCATCGCCGGCCGGGTCTCCGACCGCATCCCCGAGGGCACACGCGGCAAGAGCCTGCTGCACCGCGGGTCCCTGACCTTGGAGGAGCGGTACTACGGCAACGCCCGCAGCTTCGACGACGCCCGACTGCGCGCCGTCCTGCGCGACTATCGATCGGAGTGGACCCACACCGACGTGACCGGCCCGATCTATGCGATGTCGCAGGGGCTCGACCCCGTCGCCCGGATGCAGCACGTCGACCTGTTCACGTGGCTGCGCGGCGACATCCTGGTCAAGGCGGACAAGATGACCATGGCCAATTCCCTGGAGCTGCGGGTGCCGTTCCTCGACCCCGAGGTGTTCCGGGTCGCCGAAGGTCTGCCGTTCGACGAGAAGATCGCCCACGGCACGACGAAGTACGCGCTGCGACAGGCGCTGGAGCAGATCGTCCCGGCGCATGTGCTGCACCGCAAGAAACTCGGCTTCCCGGTACCGATCCGCCACTGGCTGGCCGGCACCGAGATGTTCGACTGGGCCCACGAGACCATCGCGCACTCCCAGACCGACCACATCCTCAACAAGGAGGCCGTGGTCGAGATGCTCAACGAGCACCGCGCCGGCGTCGTCGACAACAGCCGCCGGCTGTGGACCCTGCTGATGTTCATGGTGTGGCACGGCATCTTCGTCGAGAAATCCATCGTTCCCGACATCACCGACCACAGCTACCCCGTGCGGCTCTGAACCAGCGCACCCAACGCCATCAGCTCGACGTGAAGCTGGGTTCCGGCGGTCGACCCTTTCCCGCCGACCTGGGCGCGGTGACGGCCCGGGGCCCGCTGCGACCTAGAGTGCGGCGGCGATCTCCACCGCGGCCGGCTCTCCGTAGGCGTCGGCGAGGCGCTTGAGGGCGAGGTCGCGATCCCATGTCCAGTCCTGGGTGGACACCGTCTCCAGAACGAGGACCGCGACCATCGAACCGACCTGGGCCGCGCGTTCGAATCCGAGCCCCTTGCTCAGGGCGGTGAGGAATCCGGCGCGGAATCCGTCGCCGACGCCGGTCGGGTCCACCTTCTCGGTCTCCGGGACCACCGCGACGTGTGTGCGGGTGCCGTCCTTCTCGACGATCTCCACGCCGCCCTTGCCGAGCGTCGTCACCCGTACCCCGACCATCTCGGCGATCCGTGCTTCCGACAGCCCGGTCTTCTGCCGGAGCAGTCCCCACTCGTACTCGTTGGTGAACAGGTAGGCGGCGCCGTCGATGAGGGCACGGGCCTGCTCGCCGTCGAGGCGGGCGAGCTGCTGGGACGGGTCCGCCGCGAACGGGATACCGAGCCGGCGGCATTCCTCGGTGTGGCGGATCATCGCGTCGGGATCGTCGGCGCCGATCAGCACCAGCTCGGGTGCCGTGGTCGCCGCGAACACCTCGGACAGCGCGATCTCGCGGGCCTCGCTCATCGCGCCCGGATAAAAGCTCGCCAGCTGGGCCATCGTCTGGTCGGTCGTGCACATGAACCGCGCCGTGTGCTGGGTCTCGGAGATGCGCACGGCGCGGCAGTCGACGCCGTGGGATTCGAGCCACTGCCGGTACTCACCGAAGTCGGCGCCGACCGCACCCACCAGCATCGGGTTTCCGCCGAGCACACCCATCGCGTAACAGATGTTGCCGCCGACACCGCCGCGACGAACCACCAGGTCCTCGACGAGGAAGCTCAACGAAATGTGTTCGAGCTGGTCGCCGAGGAGTTGTTCGGAGAACTTCCCCGGAAAGGTCATCAGATGATCGGTCGCGATGGAGCCGCAGACAACGGTTGCCACGTGTGGGACGCCCTTCATTCCGGGGGATCTGGACAGCAGTCCACGCTACCCAGGCCTACAGACGAGAGCGACCGCACCCCCGGTCACCCGGGAATGCGGTCGGCTGTCTCGAGAGACGTCGCTCAGTTGAACGAGTCGCCGCAGGCGCAGCTGCCCGTCGCGTTGGGGTTGTCGATGGTGAAGCCCTGCTTCTCGATGGTGTCGACGAAGTCGATGGTTGCGCCGCCCACGTAGGGTGCGCTCATCCGGTCCACCGCAAGGGTGACGCCGCCGAAGTCGTCGGTGAGGTCACCGTCGAGGCTGCGGTCATCGAAGAACAGCTGGTAGCGCAGGCCCGCGCAACCACCGGGCTGAACGGCGATCCGCAACGACAGGTCGTCCCTGCCCTCCTGGTCGAGCAGGCCTTTCGCCTTGGCGGCAGCCGCGTCGGTCAGAAGGACACCGGTCGCGGTGGTGGTTCCGGATTCGTTCTGAACGGTCATCGATGCTCCTGTATGTCTCGGGGCGGGAGTCCTGCGCGCGGCCGGAGGCGTCTCCGACCCGTCGTTGAGGCCACGTGCTCACGTCAACGGTACCCCGTCCGACTCTATTCCTGCCGAATCGGAGTGTCCGGGGCGACCTCGGTCGCCCGCCGGCGCGCCGCGATGACCGCGTCGGTGGTGAACACGATCAGCGCGAGCCAGACGATGCCGAAGCCGATCCACCGCTCGCCGGGCATCGGCTCGTCCAGGATCACGACACCGATGACCAATTGCATCGTCGGCGTGATGAACTGGGCGATTCCGAGGACCACGAGCAGAACCCGGCGCGCCCCGGCGGCGAACAACATCAACGGCGCGGCGGTGACGACGCCGGCCATGGCGAGCAGGGCGGCGTGCCCGGGACCCGACGTCCCGAACGTCAGACCCGTGGTGAGGGCCACGACGACGAGCTGGCCGACCGCGAGCGGGGCCAGCCACAGCGATTCGAGGGTCAACCCGCTGGTCACGTCGACGGCGGGTCCGATGCGCTTCTTCACCAGCCCGTAGAACCCGAACGAGAACGCGACGCCGAGCGCGAGCCACGGGAATGCGCCGTATCCGACGACGATGACCAGCGTCGCGAGGATCGCCAGCCCGACGGCGAGCCACTGCATCGGACGCAGGCGTTCACGCAACACGAGCACCCCGAGCATGACGGTGACGATCGGGTTGATGAAGTAGCCCAGGCTCATCTGGATCACATGCCCGGAGAGCGTCGCCACCACGAACAGCTGCCAGTTGAGGTAGATGAGCACGCCGGCGACGGCGGTCCATCCGAGGAGCCGCGGTCGCCGCAGGATCGCCCGCAGCCGCGCCCAGCCGCCCGCCAATGGGATGAGCACGGCGTAGAACACGAGCGAGAGCAGGATCCGCCAGGCGACGACCTCCCATGGCCCGGTCGGTTCGAGCAGTACGAAGTAGAGGGGCAGAAAGCCCCAGAGCGCGTAGGCGCCGACGGCGTACAACGCGCCGGTGACTCGGCTACCGAGCGAGCGCCCACCGGGGCCGGCGGGAACGGCGACCGGGTCGCCACTCACCGATCGTCACACACGGGCGCGGCCGGCCGATCCTTCGCCGCCCCACCCTGCGGCCACCTGCTCGGCCAGTGTGGCCAGCTGGTTGTCCGCATCGTTCATCGCCACCTCGACCGAACCGGCGACGTCGACGATCGCGTAGGCGCCGGCGATTCCGGCTGCCGCGATCTCGTCCGCGGTGAGCGCGACCTGCCCGGCGAACACCAGGGTCGGAATGCCCGCTGCGCGTGCTGCGCCGTTCAGTGCGGCCACCACCTTGCCGCGCAGGGTCTGCGAATCGAACTTCCCTTCACCGGTGATGACGAGGTCCGACGCCGCGACGTCGGCGGCCCGATCGGTCGCGTCGGCGACGACGGTGGCGCCGGAGACCCGACGGCCGCCGAGTGCCAGCAACGCGGCACCGAGGCCGCCGGCGGCACCCGCCCCGTCCTCGGCCGAGATGTCCCGACCCGCCGTGTCCGCGAGGACCTGCGCCCATTCGGTCAGGCGTTGTTCGAGCGCGTCGACGGTGGCCGGATCGGCCCCCTTCTGCGGCCCGAACACCGACGCCGCACCCCATCGACCGAGCAGCGGGTTCTCCACGTCCGACGCCGCCACGAGGCCGACACCGGCCAGCTTCCGCGCCGCGTCACGAGGCCCACCGAGCGCGTCGATCATCCCGCGTCCGCCATCGGTGGTCGCCGAGCCGCCGAGACCGACCACGATCGTCGCCGCCCCGGCCTCGAGCGCCTCTGTGATGAGATGTCCGACGCCGGCGGTGTCGGCGCTCATGGCGGTGCGCGGTGTCGGGCCTCCGCCGAGCTGATGCAGTCCACACGCCTGTGCGCATTCGATGTAGGCGATGGGCGACGGTCCGCGATCGTCGAGCAACCACGACGCGTTCACCGCCGCGCCGAGCGGACCGGACACGGTTGCTGTTCGCCGCGTCCCGAACCGGGAGGCCAGCACGTCCACGAATCCCGGACCCCCGTCGGACTGCGGGGCGCACCGGACGTCGTCCCCCGGCCGCGCCGCCGACCATCCGCGGGCAATCGCCTCACCGGCCGCCACCGCCGACAAAGTGTCGCCGAACGAGTCGGGCGCGATCAGAACGCGCATGTCGTCGCCGCGATCGACCGCTCACCGGTGGCTGAACCCATGCGCTGGAGTATAGGGAGGTCCGCGAACCGCGGCAGCGCGGATCACCTAGCCTGGAAGGGTGAAGTTGCCATGGAAGTCCGACGACGAAGCCTCCGCCACGAGCACCGACGACGCGGTGTCACAGACCACCGACGCCGGTGCGGCGGACACCGACGTCACCGACCCCAAGGGCAGCGCCTACACGCCGGGCAAAGGTCGTGCGACGCCGTCGCGGCGCCAGGCGGAAGGCCGGCGTCGCGGCCCGGTGGCCCCGCCGCCGACGACACGTTCGGAGGCCCGCGCCCGCAAGAAGGCGCTAAAGTCGACCATGTCGAAGGACGAGAAGCGCAAGCTCGCCGACGAACGACGCGTCCAGCGCAACGAACAGCGCGAGAAGATGATGTCCGGCGACGAGCGCTACCTCATGCCACGCGACAAGGGTCCGGTCCGTCGGTTCGCCCGCGATCTCGTCGACTCGCGACGTAACTTCGCCGGACTGTTCATGCCGTTCGCGATCGCGTTGATCGTCGTCATGTTCGTGCCGCAGCTCGCCGTCTACGCGAACATGGTGCTGCTGGTGTTCGTCGTGTTCATGGTGATCGACGCCGTCCTTCTCGGCCGCCTGGTGAACCGACGGGTGCGGGAACGCTTCCCCGACGTCGATCCGTCGCAGACCGGTTTCCGCCTCGGCTGGTATTCGTTCACCCGCGCCATGCAGTTGCGCATGATGCGTGCGCCGAAACCGCAGGTGTCGCCGGGCGACAAGGTCTGATTCGGTGACGACTCGGGGGACGCCGGAATCCGGTGGTGTCGACGGCGACACCGGGCATGCGGGGCGACCGATGCGCACTCTGGTACTGGGCGGGGTGCGGTCGGGGAAGTCGGGATACGGCGAAACGCTGCTCGGCGACCACGACCGGGTCCGCTACCTCGCCACCGGACCGACCACCACCTCGGACGCCGAATGGTTGGCGCGCGTGGCGGAGCACCGCCGACGCCGCGACGACCGCTACTCCACCGTCGAGACCACCGACGTCTCCGACGAACTGCGATCCGACGCGCACACGCCCACGTTGCTCGACGACCTCGGCAACTGGCTCGCCGCACAGCTCGACCGACGCGGGGGCTGGGGCGACGAACCCGTCGACGTCACCGACCTGACCGGCGACCTGTGCGCCGCCGTCGGCTCATTCGATGGCGAGCTGGTGATCATCAGCTCGGAAGTCGGGCTCGCGGTGGTCCCACCGACCCCGGCCGGCCGCCGGTTCCAGGACGAGCTCGGCGCGCTGAACGCGGCGGTCGCGGCGGTCTGCGATCGCGTGGTCCTGGTGATCGCGGGTCGCGTCGTCGAGCTGCCGGCCTCGCCCACCGCGGCTTCCCCCGCGCCGACAGAACCCCAGATCGCGCCGACAGCACCCACAACTGCGCCGACGGAACCCGGGATCTCGCCGACGGAACCCGAAACCCGGCCGACAGAACCCGAAACCCCACCCACCGCAACCGAAGTCGCGGCGACGACGTCGACGGCCGCGCCATCCGCCGATCCCGCCGCACCGACCGTCGACCCCACGGATGCGGAGAACTTCCCCGCCATCGAGATGCCCGACATGGCCACCGCCGGCGCCGCACGCGCACGGCACCTGACGTTGACCAAGCCGGCTGGGTCCCTGGGCCGGCTCGAGGAGATCGGGATCTGGTTGTCGTCGTGTCAGGGGGTCTGCCCGCCCCGGCCGATCACCGCGCCCACGGTCGCGGTGTTCGCCGGCGACCACGGCGTCGCCCGTTCGGGGGTGTCGGCGTTCCCGCCCGAGGTGACCGCGCAGATGGTGGCCAATTTCGTCGCGGGCGGTGCCGCCGTCAACGTGCTCGCCCGCCGCGCCGGGGCCACGGTCCACGTGTTCGACATGTCGGTCGACGCCGACACCCCGCCCGAGGTGTCGCGGTTCAAGGTCCGCCGCAGCAGCGGCGACCTCACCACCACCGACGCCCTGTCACTGGCGGAGACCCGCGAGGCCCTCGCTGCCGGGCGCGCGATCGCCGATCAACTCGTCGACTCCGGCGCCGACCTCCTCATCGGCGGCGACATGGGCATCGGGAACACCACCCCGGCCACCGTGTTGATCGGTGCGCTGGCACGACGCGAGCCGGTGGAGATCGTGGGGCGTGGCACCGGTATCGACGACGCCGGCTGGATTCGCAAGACGGCGGCGATCCGCGACGGGATGCGTCGCGCCCGTCGCCACGTCCACGATCCGCTGTCGATGCTGGCGACGGTTGCCGGTGCGGATCTCACGGCGCTCGCCGGGTTCTTGGCCCAGGCGGCCGTCCGACGCACCCCGGTCATCCTCGACGGCATGGTCGTCACCGCGGCCGCGATGGTCGCAGCCGAACTCGCCCCCGGCGCATCCCGGTGGTGGCTCGCGGGGCACCGCTCCGTCGAGCCGGCGCACACGATCGCCCTCGATCACCTCGACCTCGTGCCGGTGCTCGACATGTCCATGCGCCTCGGCGAGGGCAGCGGCGCCCTGGCCGCGCTTCCGCTGGTGACGAGTTCCGTCGACATCCTCACCTCCATGGCGACCTTCGACGAGGCCGGGGTCAGCGATCGTGACACCGCCGACGACGAGGTGTCGCCGGCGCTCGCCACCGGGCCGTCCTGAGCACCCGCCGATGCGGACTCCGGTGCAGGCCACCCATGTCGCACTGAGCTGGCTCACCGTCCTGCCCCTCCCCCAGCCGACGGCCGAGATGAACCGCTCGACCGGGGCATCGGTGATGTCCGCGGTGCCGGTGGTCGGCGCCGTCCTCGGAGCACTGGCCGTTGCGGTGGCCACTCTGCTCTCGCTCACCGACCTGCCCGCCACCCTGGTCGGCGTCCTGATCGTCGCGACGCTTGGTCTGGCGACCCGTGGCATGCACCTCGACGGCCTCGCCGACACCGCGGACGGACTCGGGTGCTACGGCCCGCCCGAGCGGGTCGCCGAGGTGATGAAGAGCGGGTCGTCAGGCCCGTTCGGGGTGGCGACCCTCGTCGTCGTGATGGCGGTCCAGGCCGTCGGATTCGGTGCGCTCACCGATCAACACCGTTGGTACGAGATCGGTTTCGCGGTCGCACTGGGACGGCTGGTGGCCGTTGTCGGCGCGCGCCGCGGACTCGTCGCCGCTCACACGGAGGGCTTCGGCGCTCTCGTCGCGGACAGCCAGCGGATCTCCATCGCAGCATGGACTGCGGTCGCGGTGCTCGCCGCAGCCGCGACCGGTTGGGGCACGGACGGTTTCGCGATGACGACGGCGGTGCAGGCCATCGCGGTCGTCGCGGTCGTGCTGCTCACCGGCTGGCTGTTCACCCGCCACTGCGCCCGCCGGGTCGGCGGCATGAACGGCGACATCCTCGGCGCCGGAATCGAATTGGGCGTCGCGATCGCGGTCGTGGGGCTACTGATCTGAGACCCCGGCGTCCCCGATCACCGGCGGTAGAGCTCGGTCATCCAACCGTGGGTGTCGGCGAAGGTGCCGCGCTGGATGCCGGTCAACGTGTCCCGCAACGCCTGGGTGACCGCACCGGCGGTGCCGTCACCGATCAAGTAGTCCTCGGTGTCGCCCTTGACGCGACCGACCGGCGTGATCACCGCGGCGGTGCCGCATGCGAACACCTCGGTGATGTCGCCGGACGCCACCCCCTTGCGGAGTTCCTCGGTGCTGATCCGGCGTTCGTCGACGGCGAATCCCGCGTCGGTTGCCAACTGCAGCAATGAGTCCCGGGTGATGCCGGGCAACAGCGAGCCGGTCAGCTCGGGCGTCACCAGACGGGCGTCGGCACCGGAGCCGAAGACGAAGAACAGGTTCATGCCGCCCATCTCCTCGATGTAGCGACGTTCCACCGCATCGAGCCAGACCACCTGGTCACATCCGTGCTCGGTGGCCTGCCGCTGCGCGAGGAAGGCGGCCGCGTAATTGCCGCCGCACTTGGCGAATCCGGTGCCGCCGGGGGCCGCCCGCACGTATTCGGTGGACAGCCACACGCTGACCGGCTTGATTCCGCCGGTGAAGTACGAGCCCGCGGGCGAGGCGATGACGGAGTAGATGTACTGGCTCGACGGCGCGTTGACGCCCAGCCCGGCCTGCGACGCGAACATGAACGGCCGCAGATACAGCGCTTCCTCACCGCCGGCCGCAGGGACCCACTCGTTGTCCGCGTCGAGCAACACCCGCAGCGAGGCGATGAAGTCCTCGACGGGCAGCGGCGGCATCGCGAGACGTTCGGCGGACCGCTGCAGCCGCAGACCGTTGGCGTCGGGGCGGAACGCCGCGATCGATCCGTCCGGCTGCCGGTAGGCCTTGAGTCCCTCGAAGACCTCCTGCCCGTAGTGCAGGACCATCGCCGACGGGTCGAGGGCGATCGGCCCGTAGGGGCGCACCTGCGCGTTGTGCCAGCCCCGGTCCGCGTCGTAGTCGACCATCACCATGTTGTCGGTGAAGTACTTGCCGAAACCGGGCGCGGCGAGGATCTCCGCACGACGATTCTCCGACACCGGGTGGGGATGCTCGGTACGCGTGAACTGCAAGGTCATTGGCCAATCGTACCGCCGGGCGGCAAACCGATTTCGGCGGCGTCGGCGGCGGGTCGCGCCTCAGACGTGCGACGGCACGAACGGCGGGACGACGACCTCGCACGGCAGGTCCCGGCCACGGATGTCGACCACCACCTGATCACCCTTGCCGACCCCGGAGTCGGTGGCGAGCAGAGCCAACGCGATCCCCTGTTTGAGGGTGGGCGAGAACGTTCCGGACGTGCACACACCGATCTCGGTGCCGTCCGCCCCGGCCCGCACGACGCAGTCGGCACGCGGCACGCCACGGCCGGTGGCCTTGAGCCCGTACAGGCGACGCGACGGTCCGGCCGCCTTCTCGGCCTGCAGCGCCTCCCGGCCGGCGAACTCCGACTTCTTCCAGCCGACCGCCCAGCTCGCGCGGGCCTGCACCGGGCTGATCTGCGTACTCAGTTCGTGCCCGTGCAAGGCGTAGCCCATCTCCGTGCGCAGGGTGTCGCGGGCGCCGAGGCCGGCCGGCTGACCGCCGAGGTCACTGACGGCGCCCAGCAGCACATCGAACACCGCACCCGCGTCGGCCCAGCGCGGCAGGATCTCGTAGCCCCGTTCGCCGGTGTAGCCCGACCGGCAGACGCGCACGGGGACGGCCCCGGCCTGCGTCGACATCTCGGCGTCGGCGAACGCCATGTACTCCATGTCGGTCGGCAGCCCGACCCCTGCGAGCGCTTCGGTGGCCTTCGGTCCCTGCACGGCGAGCACCCCGAAGTCGCGGTGCTGGTCGGTGACCGTGACACCGTCCGGCGCTCCCTCGGCGAGTTGGGCGACGACGGCGGCGGTGTTCGCGGCGTTCGGCACCAGGAACACCTCGTCGTCACTCACCAGGTACGCGATCATGTCGTCGACCACGCCGCCGGATTCGTTGCAGCACAACGTGTATTGCGCCTTGCCGGGTGCGATCTTG
This sequence comes from Gordonia prachuapensis, assembly GCF_036350515.1. Classification (NCBI taxonomy): domain Bacteria; kingdom Bacillati; phylum Actinomycetota; class Actinomycetes; order Mycobacteriales; family Gordoniaceae; genus Gordonia; species Gordonia prachuapensis. Next base: position 178,021 of record NZ_JAZDUE010000006.1, read on the forward strand.
GCCAGGTCGTTGGTGAGCACGCGGTTGACGTATGCGGCTGCTCCGGGACCGGCGACGACCGCCTTACCCAGGTGACTCACGTCGAAGATGCCCACCGTCTCACGCACGGCGGTGTGCTCCGCGACGGTCCCGGCGTAGGACACCGGCATGTCCCATCCGCCGAAAGCGGCGAAGCTGGCACCCAGCGCCTGGTGGCGGTCGGCGATCGGTCCGGCGAGGAGTTCGGTCATGCCCACAACCTTAGGGCCCACCCGCCGGGACCGAACCGCGACGCCGCGATCGGTCACCATGGTTAGAGTTGGCACCGTGAGCAAGAACGACACCATCGACCGCGTACGCGGCCCGGAACTGGAAGTGGCCACCTCCCTCGGCAAGTCGGACGAGGTCCTCGTGATCGGACTGATCAAGCCCGGTGAGGACTCGGAGGCCGAGCCGACCCTCGTGATCGGCGACGGCGTCCTCGACGACGCGGCTGCCGACGCGATCACCACGGCGGTCCGTCGGCTCGGTGCCACCGGCTCGCACGGCGAGATCACCCGGCTCCCCGCCCCCGAAGGACTCCCCGTCCAGGTGGTCGTGGCGGTGGGCCTCGGCGACGCCGACGACGTCGACGATGCGGAGAAGCTGCGTCAGGCAGCCGGTGTCGTCGCCCGCGAACTCGACGGGATCGACACCGTCGTCACCACCCTGTCCACGGTCGACCTGCAGGCGACCGCCGAGGGACTCTTCATGGGCGCCTACCGATTCGACGCGTTCCGGTCCGACAAGACGCAGCCCAAGAAGGCGCCGCCGACCCGCATCACGCTGATCGCCGACGACAAGAACAAGGCCACGAAGGCCGACCTCGAGCACGCCGCGGCGGTGGCCGACGCCGTCGCCATCGCCCGCGACTTCGTCAACACGCCGCCCAGCCACCTCTATCCGGAGGAGTTCGCCGAGCGGGCCCGCCGCCTCGGCAGCGCAGTCGGGCTCAAGGTGGAGATCCTCGACGACGCGGCCCTCGAGAAGGCCGGTTACGGCGGCATCATCGGAGTCGGCAAGGGGTCGTCGCGGCTGCCACGGCTGCTCCGGCTGATCCACACCGGCAAGAAGAACGCCAAGAAGGTCGCGCTCGTCGGCAAGGGCATCACCTTCGACACCGGCGGGATCTCGATCAAGCCCGCGGCCAACATGGAGAACATGACCTCCGACATGGGTGGGGCCGCCGCGGTCATCGCGGCCACCATCCTGGCGGCCCGACTCGATCTGGACGTGTCGGTGACCGCCACGGTGCCGATGGCGGAGAACATGCCGTCGTCGACCGCGCAACGGCCCGGCGACGTGCTGACCCAGTACGGCGGTGTCACGGTCGAGGTGCTCAACACCGACGCCGAGGGTCGGCTGATCCTCGCCGACGCGATCGTGCGTGCATGCGAGGACGACCCCGACTACCTCATCGACACCGCCACGCTGACCGGCGCGCAGATGGTCGCGCTGGGTGCACGGACACCCGGGGTGATGGGGACCGCGGAGTTCCGCGACCGCGTCGCCGCGCTGTCCGGTGAGGTCGGCGAGAACGCGTGGGCCATGCCGCTGCCGACCGAGTTGCGCGCCGACCTGAAGTCGCGGGTGGCCGACCTGGCGAACGTGACCAATCACCGCAACGGCGGCATGCTGGCGGCCGGCATCTTCCTGAAGGAATTCGTGCCCGAGTCCGTCGCCTGGGCGCACATCGACATCGCCGGCCCGGCGTTCAACACCGGGGGCCCGTGGGGGTACACGCCCAAGGGCGGCACCGGCGTCCCGGTGCGCACCATCGCGCGGGTGCTCGAGGACATCGTCGCCAACGGTTGATGACCATGCGGCGAAGTCAAGCCACACCACGTCTGTGTGACGCGATCCGGGTAGGGTGATCCGGGGACGGACGGCTCACCCGCCTCAGCCGTCTCGGTGCACCGCCGGCGCACACACCGCGGCGCGCAGACACACGACAACACCTCGAGTTCAGGAGTCAACAACGATGGCCTTCTCCGTCGAAATGCCCGCCCTCGGTGAGAGCGTCACCGAAGGAACCGTGACCCGGTGGCTGAAGGAGGAGGGTGACACCGTCGAGGCCGACGAGCCTCTGCTCGAGGTGTCGACGGACAAGGTCGACACCGAGATCCCTGCGCCTACTTCGGGTGTGCTGACGAAGATCATCGCGCAGGAAGACGATGTGGTCGAGGTCGGCGGGGAACTCGCACTCATCGGTGAGGAAGGCGAGCAGGCAGGCGGGGACGACTCCGATGGCGACGAGTCCGCGTCGTCCGGCGGTGACGAGCCCGCGGAGGCCGAAGGCGAGTCGAAGCCTGCGGAGTCGCCGTCGACCGACACCGACGCGCCGGCCGAGAAGCCGTCGGCCGAATCGTCCAAGGGCGGCGGTTCCGCCGAGGGCACCGACGTGGTGATGCCCGAACTGGGTGAGTCGGTCACCGAGGGCACCGTGACCAACTGGCTGAAAGAGGTGGGCGACTCCGTCGACGCCGACGAGCCGCTGCTCGAGGTGTCCACCGACAAGGTCGACACCGAGATCCCCTCGCCGGTCGCCGGAACCCTGCTCGAGATCGTCGCGCAGGAGGACGACGTCATCGAGGTCGGCGGCAAGCTGGCCGTCATCGGCGATGCGTCGGCCGCGCCCGCGAAGAAGTCCGAGCCCGAGCCCGAGCCGGAGCCCGAACCGGAGCCGGAGCCCGAGCCGGAGCCCGAGAAGACCGAATCGAAGCCGGAACCCGAACCGAAGAAGGAACCCGAGTCGGCTCCCGCTGCCGAGTCCGACTCGGTGACGGTGTCGAAGGGCGAACCGGACACGATGTCGTCGACGCCGTATGTCACCCCGCTGGTCCGGAAGTTGGCCGCGGAGAACGACATCGACCTGAACACCGTGAAGGGCACCGGCGTCGGTGGTCGCATCCGCAAGCAGGATGTGCTGGCCGCGGCCGACGCTGCCAAGGCCCCCGAACCTGCTCCGGAGCCCACACCCTCCGCCCCGGCCGCCTCTGCGCCGGCCAAGTCGTCGTCGCCGGAGATCAAGCCGGAGCTCGCCGAACTGCGTGGCACCACGCAGAAGATCAACCGGATCCGGCAGATCACCGCGAAGAAGACCCGCGAGTCGCTGCAGACCAGCGCCCAGCTCACGCAGGTGTTCGAGGTCGACATGACCAAGATCGTGTCGCTGCGCAAGCAGGCCAAGGAGTCGTTCAAGGCGTCCGAGGGTGTGAATCTCACCTTCCTGCCGTTCATCGCGAAGGCGGTCGTCGAGGCGCTCAAGGCGCACCCGAACGTCAACGCGTCGATCGACGAGGACAAGAAGGAGATCACCTACTACGACAAGGTGCATCTCGGCATCGCCGTCGACACGGAGCAGGGTCTGCTGTCGCCGGTCATCCACAACGCCGACGACCTGTCGATCGCCGGGCTGGCCCGCGCCATCGCCGACATCGCGGCCCGCGCCCGCAAGGGTGCCGGTGGTCTCAAGCCCGACGAGCTGGCCGGCGGAACGTTCACCATCACCAACATCGGCAGCCAGGGCGCGTTGTTCGACACGCCGATCCTGGTCCCGCCTCAGGCGGCGATGCTGGGCACAGGTGCCATCGTCAAGCGTCCGGTGGTCCTCACCGGCGACGACGGCTCGGAGTCGATCGCGGTGCGGTCGATGTCGTACCTACCGCTGACCTACGACCACCGGCTGATCGACGGTGCCGACGCCGGACGCTTCCTGACGACGATCAAGAAGCGTCTCGAGCAGGGCGCGTTCGCCGCCGATCTCGGCCTGTAGGACGCGATGCGGATAGCCGTCGCCGGCTCGCAGGGTCTGATCGGCTCCGCGGTGGTCTCTGCCTTGCGCGAGGCGGGACACACCGTGGTCCGGCTGGTTCGCCGTGAGGCGTTGTCGGATGACGAGTTCAGTTGGGACCCCGAGACTTTCGGAGTTCCCGAGGAGAGCCTGCAGGAGGTCGACGCGGTGATCGGCCTCGGCGGGGTCGGCGTCGGCAATCAGCGGTGGACGGGTCGGTTCAAGCAGGAACTGCGCGATTCGCGGATCACCCCCACCGAGGTCCTCGCCGAGGCGGTGGCCTCGGCAGGCGTGCCGGTGTTCCTCAGCGCGTCGGCCACCGGGTACTACGGCAACACCGGGTCGCATGTGGCGATCGAGTCGGATCCGGCCGGCGAGGGATTCCTCGCCGGCCTGGTGACCGACTGGGAGCACGCGGCGACCGAGAACGCCGGCAGCGGCACCCGGGTCGTGTTGCTGCGCACCGCGCCGGTGCTGGCGAAGGACGGTGGCCTGCTGAGCCGCCTGCGACCGGTCTTCTGGTTCGGTCTCGGCGGCGCGATCGGCAGCGGCGAGCAGTACTTCTCGTGGATCAGCCTGCCCGACGAGGTGCGCGCGATCCTGTTCCTGCTCGACTCCCCGATCAGCGGCCCGGTGAACCTGTGCTCCCCGGGGTCGTTGCCGTTCGGCGAGTTCGCCGACGCGATGGGCCGGGCGATGCATCGCCCGACGATCCTGAAGGTGCCGGGTTTCGCGGCCAAGGCCGTCGGCGGCGAGATGGCCGAGGAAATGATTCTGTTCAGTCAGCGCGTTGCACCTGATGTGCTCACCGAACACGGTTTCTCGTTCCACCACCCCGACATCGACACCGCCCTCGGATACGTCCATGCGTGAGGCGTCGATCCGGTCGTCGCGCGAACCCATCGAGGTCCGTCGGCTCGACGGTTTCGTCGACTACCGCACGGCGTACGACCTGCAGCACCGACTGGCCACCGAGCGTGCCGACGGCACCCTCGACCACGACGTCCTGCTGCTGCTGGAACATTCGTCGATCTACACCGCCGGCAAACGCACCGAGCCCGCCGACCGGCCGACCGACGGTTCGCCGGTCATCGACGTGGACCGCGGCGGCCGCATCACCTGGCACGGTCCCGGCCAGTTGGTCGGGTATCCGATCATCCGCCTCGCCGAGCCACTCGATGTGGTCGAGTACGTCCGCCGCCTCGAAGAGGCCCTGATCCGCGTATGCGCCGACGTCGGCGTGCCCACCACCCGTGTCGACGGCCGTTCCGGAGTCTGGGTGGTCGATGACAGAGGCGAACGCAAACTCGGCCAGATCGGCATCCGCGTCGCACGCGGGGTCGCGCTGCACGGGTTCGCGCTCAACATCGACCCCGACATGTCCGCTTTCGAGGCGATCGTCCCGTGCGGCATCGCCGATGCCGGAGTGACCTCTCTCGCCCGCGAAGCCGGAACGCCGCTCACCGTCGACGGGCTGATCGAACCGGTCGCCGCGGCGGTCGCGGCAGCCCTCGACCACCACCACCGCGCACCGGATGCACTGAGCACCACGGGCGTAGCATCGGAGCAGTGACTGTGTCCGCATCCTCTGACCACACGACCACCGCCCACACCCCGGGCGATCCCGCCACCGCTGCCTCCACACCTCCGGCCGGCCGCAAACTCCTGCGCCTCGAGGTCCGCAATGCGCAGACCCCGATCGAGCGCAAGCCGAGCTGGATCAAGACCCGCGCCACCATGGGTCCCGAGTACACCGAACTCAAGGGCCTGGTGAAGCGCGAAGGGCTGCACACCGTCTGCGAGGAGGCCGGGTGCCCCAACATCTACGAGTGCTGGGAAGACCGCGAGGCCACCTTCCTCATCGGCGGCGAACAGTGCACCCGTCGATGTGATTTCTGCCAGATCGACACCGGCAGACCCGCGGAACTCGACCGCGACGAACCTCGCCGTGTCGCCGAGAGCGTCCAGGCCATGGGCCTGCGCTACTCCACCATCACCGGCGTGGCCCGCGACGACCTGCCCGACGAGGGCGCGTGGCTCTACGCCGAGACCGTCCGCGCGATCCACCGGCTCAACCCCGGCACCGGCGTGGAGAACCTCATCCCGGACTTCCACGCGAAGCCCGACCTGCTCGCCGAGGTCTTCGAGGCCCGACCCGAAGTCCTGGCGCACAACCTGGAGACCGTGCCGCGGATCTTCAAGCGCATCCGTCCGGCGTTCCGATACGAGCGGTCGCTCGATGTGATCACCCAGGCACGCGATTTCGGACTGGTCACCAAATCGAACCTGATCCTCGGTATGGGTGAGACGCCCGAAGAGGTGCAGTCGGCGATCGTGGATCTGCACGAGGCCGGGTGCGACATCCTCACCATCACCCAGTACCTGCGTCCCTCACCGCGGCACCATCCGGTCGAGCGCTGGGTGAAGCCGGAGGAGTTCGTCGACCACTCGGAGTTCGCCACCGAGGTCGGCTTCGCCGGGGTCATGGCCGGACCGCTGGTCCGCTCGTCGTACCGCGCCGGCCGCCTCTACGCACAGGCGATGGCCCACCGCGGGGAGGACATCCCCTCGGCCCTCGCACATCTCGCCGAGGAGGGGTCGGCCAGCCAGGAGGCCAGCAGCCTCCTGACCCGTCTGGCCCGCTGACCGAACCGATCTCCGGTTCGTCCCCGCAGTTCACCACGTCCCCGCAGTTCACCTCGTCCGGCCGGAACCTCCGTCGGCGGAACTCGTAGCGGGCCGATGAACGACCGTCCGCGTCGTGCCGAACCGGCGACTCGGGCCATTGGACGGCGCCGTAAACTGGTCGCATGGCAAAGGCGCAAGACAAAGAGGCGAAAGCCGCAGCGAAGAAGGCCCGGAAGCAGGCGTCCAAGGAGCGACGCTCGCAGATGTGGCAGGCCTTCCAGATGCAGCGGAAGGAAGACAAACGGCTCATCCCGTACATGGTCGGCCTGTTCGTCCTCATCGTCGCGATCTTCGTCGGGCTCGGCCTGCTCTTCGGGTCCGTCTGGCTGCTGCTGCCGCTGGGCATCGTCCTGGGTCTGCTCGCCGCATTCATCCTGTTCGGACGCCGGGTGCAGAGCACGGTGTACAAGCGTGCCGAGGGACAGCCGGGGGCCGCCGGCTGGGCGCTGGGCAACATGCGCGGCCAGTGGCGCGTCAAGCAGGCGGTGTCGGGTAACGCGCACCTCGATGCCGTGCACCGTGTCATCGGCAAGCCCGGTGTCGTCCTCGTCGGTGAGGGTTCCGCCAGTCGTGTGAAGCCGCTACTGGCGCAGGAGAAGAAGAAGGTCGCACGCGTCGTCGGCGACACCCCGATCTACGAGATCGTCGTCGGCAACGAGGACGGTCAGATTCCGCTGAAGAAGCTGGAACGCCACGTCAACAAGCTGCCGAAGAACATCAACGGCAAGCGCATCGACGCCCTGGAGGGCCGCCTGGCCGCCCTCGGCGGACGCAACCAGCAGGGTCCGGGCATGCCCAAGGGCCCCATCCCCGGAAACGCCAAGGTGCGCAGCATGCAGCGCACGGCACGTCGGAAGAGCTGACCCCACCGTCGGTCAGTCGTTCCGGCCGGACGACCCGCACGTCCGGGCGGCATCGACGACGGCCGCGAACAGCCGGAGATCGTCGAGACGCTCCTCGGGATGCCATTGGACACCGACGACGAAATCGCCGCCGGGCGCCTCGACCGCCTCGACGAGGCCGTCCGCGTCCTGACCGCTGACCATCAACCGGTCGGCGACCCGGTCGATCCCCTGATGGTGATGGCACTGCGCCTGGTGCCGGTCGCCGAGCAATGACGCGAGCCGCGTGCCGGGCGTGATCGCGATCTCGGTAGCGGTGAACACCGCGGCACCCATGCGGTGTCGCGAATGGCCCAGCACATCGGGCAGGTGCTGATGGAGCGTGCCGCCGAGGGCGACGTTGAGCACCTGGATGCCCCGGCAGATCCCCAGAATCGGCAGCCGACGCTCGAGGGCGGCGTGCAGAAGGGCGAATTCCCACTCGTCGCGGTCGGGCCGCGGCGGGTCGGTCTCGGGATGTGGATCGGCTCGGTAGGTCGCCGGGTCCACATCCACGCCGCCCGTCAGGACGAGCGCGTCGAGCCCGGTCACCACCCGCGCCGCGACGACCGCGTCCACCGGTTGAGGTGGTAGCAGGGTCGCGATCCCGCCGGCCTGGGTGACCCCGTCGAAATAGACCTGCGGGAGGAAGCTGGCACGCACATCCCATATCCCGGTGCGGGATTGCTCCAGGTAGGTGGTCAGGCCGATGATCGGCCTGACCTGCGGGCCGTGCACTAGCGCGACCGCACCAACGCCGTTCCGGTCGCCCGGTCATGCAACGCGCGACCGTTGTAGTCGTTGATCAGCGCCGGCACGAGGAACACGATCAGCACCTGCCGGGCCAGCGCCCGCACGATGCCGACCGCGGCGATCTGCACCTCACCGCTCACCTCCGCCTCGGTCCTCGCCGGTCCATGGTCGACCCGGGCGACCCGGAGACCGACGGCGAACTGCCCCGGGGTGAAGCCGAAGAGGCTCACCGCGACGACGCCGAGAACGAACCACACGCCGAGCACCGTGGTACCGATGTTGGGGGAGCTGAAGGACACGAACAGCAGCGAGACGCCGCCGGCCAGCAGCCAGTCGACCATCAGCCCGAGAACGCGGAGCCAACCGCCGGCCAGTGACCCGGCTCCCGTCTCGGGAAGGCCGAGATCCTCGCCGCGGTACGCCCCGCCCCCGCCTTCGGGCCCGATCTGCGGCCCGGAGAGCCACGACCCCGTCGCGCGGCCCATCAGCGCACCATCCCGGAGGGCGCGACGGGTGACAGGTCCGACGGTGTCGTTGCGGGCATGTGACCATCGTAGTGCGGGTGCGCCTGTGCCCTGGCCCACCCTGCGACGTGCTTTGCCCGCCGGCGGCCCGGTGGCCGCCACGGGCTATTCGGGGACTTGCGTGGTGCGCCGCGGAGCGGCATGGCATCGTTGCGATGCGGGACACCTTGTTGCCCGGACACCAGAGGTGTGTAACACAGGAGAAACATGCCCTTGACGGCCAGGCAACCTCGCGTCCATACGGTTCCAGCTGAGATCCGGCGCCGCGTCTCACGGTGCGGCGGATGAGTCGGGCCAGGTCGCTGGCCACCCGAACAAGTTAAGGAGTCACCGCACGGTGTACAGCAGCAAAGAAGAAATCCTCGAGGGCATCAAGAAAGAGGGCGTCGAGTACGTCGACATCCGCTTCTGCGACCTGCCCGGCGTGATGCAGCACTTCTCCATCCCGGCGTCGGCGTTCACCGAAGACATCTTCGAGGACGGCCTGGCCTTCGACGGCTCGTCGGTGCGCGGTTTCCAGTCGATCAACGAGTCGGACATGATGCTGCTGCCCGACCCGGCCACCGCGCGGATCGACCCGTTCCGCAAGGCCAAGACGATGAACCTGAGCTTCTTCGTCCACGACCCGTTCACCCGCGAGGCCTACAGCCGCGACCCCCGCAACGTCGCCCGCAAGGCCGAGGACTACCTGGCCTCCACCGGCGTCGCCGACACCTGCTTCTTCGGTGCCGAGGCCGAGTTCTACATCTTCGACTCCGTCTCCTTCGGATCGGAGATGAACGGCACCTTCTACGAGGTCGAGTCCGAGTCGGGCTGGTGGAACACCGCATCGCCGACCGATCCCGACGGCAGCCCGAACCTGGGCTACAAGGTGCGCCCGAAGGGCGGCTACTTCCCCGTCGCCCCGTACGACCACTACGTCGACCTGCGCGACGAGATGTCGACCAACCTGCAGAACTCGGGCTTCGAGTTGGAGCGCGGCCACCACGAGGTCGGCACCGCCGGCCAGGCCGAGATCAACTACAAGTTCAACACCCTGCTGCATGCCGCCGACGATGTGCAGCTGTTCAAGTACATCATCAAGAACACCGCGTGGCAGAACGGCAAGACCGTCACCTTCATGCCGAAACCGCTGTTCGGTGACAACGGGTCGGGCATGCACGCACACCAGTCGCTGTGGAAGGACGGCAAGCCGCTGTTCCACGACGAGGCCGGCTATGCGGGCCTGTCGGACCTGGCGCGTTACTACATCGGCGGCATCCTGCACCACGCACCGTCGCTGCTGGCGTTCACCAACCCGACGATCAACTCCTACAAGCGTCTGGTCCCCGGCTACGAGGCCCCGATCAACCTGGTCTACAGCCAGCGCAACCGTTCGGCATGTGTGCGTATCCCGATCACCGGCAACAACCCGAAGGCCAAGCGCCTCGAGTTCCGTTGCCCGGACAGCTCGGGCAACCCGTACCTCGCCTTCGCCGCGATGATGATGGCCGGGCTCGACGGCATCAAGAACAAGATCGAGCCGCACGAGCCGGTCGACAAGGATCTCTACGAGCTCCCGCCGGAGGAGGCCAAGAGCATCCCGCAGGCACCGACCTCGCTGGCCGCGGTCATCGATCGCCTCGAGACCGATCACGACTACCTCACCGCGGGTGGCGTGTTCACCGAGGACCTGATCGAGACCTGGATCGCGCTGAAGCGTGAGAACGAGATCGATCCGGTGCAGATCCGTCCGCACCCGTACGAGTTCTCGCTCTACTACGACTGCTGATCACCAGCACGGACATCGAGGGCGGCCGGGATCTCATCCCGGCCGCCCTTCGTCGTCTCACCCCCGGTGATCAGGGAATCGGTGCGCAGGTGATTGGTGTCACGTTAAGGCCCTTGTACCCTGCCGTTTCACTCGGATTCGAACTAGGTTGAGTCCATGAGCCGCACCAGATTCGTCGAAGACCTCGCCCCCGGTGACCGCATCAGCGTCGACGGCCTCCGCGCCGTCGTGCAGACGGCCACGCCGACCGGCACCGATCAGCTCCTCCTCAAACTCGTCAACAGCTCCGACGACCGCAGCGAGATCACGCTCGAGTCGGGCGCCAAGGTCGAGATCCTCTAGACACCCAAAATCGGCACCCGCGTTACCCGGTCGGGCTACTCTGCGGTCAGGAGGTGTCATGGACATCGGAAGTCTGATCGCAGCACTGGCTCTCGGATTCGTGTGCGGGGCCATCGCCCGCGCGCTCATCCCCAACGACGCGTTCAAGGACATGAGCGGGTGGAAGTCGTGGGCGACGTCGACCGCCCTCGGGCTTCTGGGCGCCCTGCTCGGCTATTGGATCTTCACCGGCCTGCTCGGGATCGGCGACGAGGACAAGTTCGACTGGGGTGGCCTGATCGGCGCGCTCATCGGGTCGATCATCGTGGTCGCCATCGGCTCGGCGGTCCTCAAGCGGATGGGTAGCGCTCGCCGCGTCTGACCGCGGAGGAGCCCACACCGGCTCGACCGGTGAGCCCGCGATGACGCACGGCCCGCGACACGGCCGCGGCGACATGGGAACCCGGCCACCGACACTTAGGATGAGCGCATGATCCGCATACTGATCCGTACCCTCGTCTATCTGATCTCCGCGGCCATCGGGCTGTTGGTCGCGACGTGGATCCTCGACGACATGACGGTCCACTGGAGCGGTTTCATCATCGCGCTCCTGATCTTCGCTGCGGCACAGACGATCTTGGGTCCGTTCATCTTCAAGTTCGTCAACCGCAATGCCGATGCGTTCATCGGGGGCGTCGGTCTGGTGTCCACTTTCGTCGCACTCCTGATCGCCAGTCTCATCGGCAGCGACGGGATCGAGATCGACGGTGTGGAGACCTGGATCGCCGCGACCGTCATCGTCTGGCTGGTGACCGCGTTGGCCACCATGGTCGTCCCGTACCTGCTGGTGAAGGCCGGGGTCACGCAGGCCCGGGAGAATCGGGCCGACGCCTGATCGGCCCGAGCCGTCGCCTTCTCAGCCCGCCAGCTCGGCGAACATCCGTTCGTTGTGCTCGAACGCCTCGACGGCCTCGTCGATCAGGGCGCGCATCTGCTCAGGGTCCAGCGGCAGCCGGTCGAGCGTCTCGCGGTAGCCGTCCTTGTACCGCTTGAGTTTGTCGATCTCGTCGAACACGTAGAAGCTCAGCGTGTCGTCGGTGAGCCCGTAGTGCAGCTTCATCCGGCTCCGGATGACCTGTCCACCACTGAGATCCCCCAGGTACCGCGTGTAGTGATGGGCGACGAAGCGGGCCGGATCGGTTCGGGTCGCCTCGATCGCCGCGACGTATCCGGCGACCCCCGGCAGCGGTGCGACACCGTCAGGATCGATCCCGAGTGCCGTCAGATCCGCGGTGAGCCGCGGCAGCCGGCGCAGCCGTTCGTCGACGACCGGTCCGGCGACGGCATCCCCGGCGAGTTCGTCGCCCACGGACTCCAGCGCGCGGTAGATGAAGTACAACTGCGCAGCCATGCGCCGGTAGCCGGCCGCGTCGAGCCGACCCGACATGAGGTCGTCGACGAAGGTGGCCCGCTCGGCACGGTCGTGGGCCTCGGCAGTCGCCGAGCGCAGCCCCTCGGACACCGAACCCGGCGTGGCCTGATCGCTTCGCGAATCGTCAGATGTGGTCGTCATGGTGCCACCAGTGTTACCACCACGCCGCGGTGGTCGGAACCCGGGAGGTCGAAGGTGTGCAGCGAGGTCGCGACGAACCCGCGGCTCATCACCCGGTCGATGGCGATCACCGGCCGCCCGCCCGGCCGATCCGTCGGGTAGGTCGGCGAGAAACCCGCCCCCGCCTGATCGGTCGCGTCCACCAGGCCCTGGTCGAGAAGTCCGCGGTACCGGATGTGATCCCACGTCGCGTTGAAGTCGCCCGCGGCGATGATCGGTCCCTGCGGCACAGATGTCAGGTGACGATCGATGGCCGCCAGGTCGTCGCGCCAGATGTCGGTGCGTCCGGGCAGCGGAGCGCCCGGGTGCAACGCGAAGACCCTCGTGCCGGGTGCGCCGGGCAGATCCGTGGTGGCGCCGAGGTTGTGTAGCACGGTGTCCTCGATCTCGGCCTGCCCGGACAACGGTGTCCGGCTGAACAAGCCGGTGCCCAGAGCGGTGTGGCCGGGAACGGCGTAGTCGTACGGGAGGAGCTCGCCGATCGGACTGTCCCGGAGTCGCTCCAGGGCCTCCGGGGTCATCTCCTGCACGGACAGTAGATCCGCGTCGGCAGCGCGCACCTGGGACGCGAGGGCGTCGACGTCGGCACCGCCGAACAACAGGTTCGCGCTGACGACGGTGATCGGCTCACCGGCGGGTGCGGCCTGCGCCCGGAACAGCGGCGCCTGCCCGTAGCAGAGCGCCGCGGTCACCGCGACCGCCAGCGCCAACAGAATCCATCGTCGGGTCGCGGCGAAGATGACCAGCGCGACCACCCCTGCGATCAGCGCGAACGGTACGGCACTGGTCAGGTAGACGGTGATCTCGCCGCGGGATGGGAAACGGTGCAGCCACACCGCGACCGCCGCCGCCGCCAGCAGAACCCAGCCGGCCAGCAGCAGCACGAACCGGACTATTCGTCCGATCACGCGCCGAACACCTTGCGGACCACCGTCTTCGCCCGGCGGGTCACCCGCAGATAGTGCTCGAGGAACTCTGCGGCCTGATCCTCGGGCCACCCCGCCGCGTAGGCCACCGCTCGCAGCTGCGCGCCCGGCGCCGGCAGTTGGTCGACCGGTTTGCCGCGGACGAGCACCAACGCGTTGCGCGCCTTGGTGGCGGTCAGCCACGCCTCCTTCAGCTGCGCGACGTCGTTCTCGCCGAGCAGCTCCACCGAACCGATCGCATCGAGCGACTGCAGGGTGGACGTGTTGTGCAGCGACTCGTACCGATGGGCGTGGCGTAGCTGGAGCAGCTGGACCGTCCACTCGACGTCGGCGAGTCCCCCGCGGCCGAGTTTGGTGTGGGTGGCCGGGTCGGCGCCACGCGGCAACCGCTCGGAGTCCACCCGCGCCTTGATCCGGCGGATCTCCTTGACCGCCTCGGGCGACACCCCGCCCTCCGGGTAGCGGATGCGATCGGCCATGTGCAGGAAATCGATCCCGAGCTGTTCGTCACCGGCGACCTGGTGCGCACGCAGCAACGCCTGGATCTCCCACGGCTGCGCCCACTGCTCGTAGTAGGCGGCGTAGGCGGCCAGCGTCCGCACGACCGGCCCGTTGCGTCCCTCGGGACGCAGTCCGGTGTCGACCTCCAGCGGCGGGTCGTCGCTCGGCGATCCGAGCATCGACCGGACCTTCTCGGCGATCGTCTGCGACCACCGCACGGCGAGCGCCTCATCGGCCTCGGACTCCGGCTCGCACACGAAGAGCACGTCGGCATCCGAGCCGTAGCCGAGCTCTCCCCCGCCGAGGCGGCCCATGCCGATGACCGCGATCCGCGCCGGCGCGGGTTCCCCGCGGTCGCGTTCGGACTCCGCGATCACCACCGTCAGTGCGGCATTGAGCACCGCGGCCCACACACTCGACAGCGCGGCGCAGACCGCGGGCACATCCATCAGGCCGAGGATGTCCGCGGATGCGATCCGCGCGAGTTCGAAACGGCGATGCGACCGGGCAGCCGCCACCGCACGCTTCAGGTTCGGCTGACGGACGGTCGACGCGATCAGACCTTTCGCGACGTCCTCCGGGCGCGGTTCACAGAGCTTCGGCCCGTTGGCGCCATCGGAGTAGAGATGGATCACCTCCGGTGAACGCATCAACAGATTCGCGATGTACTCCGACGTGCCCAGCACGTGCATCAGGCGTTCGGCGACGACGCCGTCGTCGCGCAGCAGCCGGATGAACCACTCGGCCTCGTCCATCACATCGCACAGCCGGCGGTAGTTGAGCAGGCCGGCATCCGGGTCGGGAGTGTTGCCGATCCATTCGAGCAGCGACGGCAGGATCAGCAACTGGATCTGCCCGCGACGTCCCGCTGCCGACGCCAGCGCCCGGATATGACTCAGCGCCCGTTCGGGTTTGGCGTAGCCGAGCGCGGACAGTCGACGCGCTGCCGACTTGTCGGTGAGGGTGAGTTCATCGGTGTTGAAGCGCGTCGCAGCCTCCAGCAGCGGCCGATAGAAGAGCTTCTCGTGCAGCCGCCGGATACGCGCCTTCTGCCGGGTGAGCTCTTCACGCAGCACGGTGGTGGCGTCACGCTCGCCCTCCGGGCGGATGTGCGCCGCCCGCGCCAGCCACCGCATGTTCCCGCCGTCGTCGAATGCGGGCAACATGTGGGTCCGCGCCAGGCGTTGGAGCTGGAGCCGGTGCTCCAGCGACCGCAGGAACTGGTAGGACGCATTGAGATTGGCGCCGTCGTCACGCCCGACGTAGCCCCCGGCGGTCAACGCCGTCAACGCGTCGACGGTTGCCTTGGCCCGGATCTCCTCGTCGACGCGGCCGTGCACCATCTGCAGCAACTGGACGGCGAACTCGACGTCTCGCAGGCTGCCGCTGCCGAGTTTGAGATTGCGGTCGCGCAGCTCCTCGGGCACCAGCGACTCGACGCGTCGGCGCATCGCCTGGACTTCCGGGACGAAGTCCTCTCGCTCGGCGGCCGTCCACACCATCGGGCTCAGGGCGTCGACGTAGTCGCCGGCGAGCTGCATGTCGCCGGTCATCGGACGTGCCTTCAGCAGCGCCTGGAACTCCCACGTCTTGGCCCACCGGCGGTAGTAGGCGACGTGCGACTCCAGCGTCCGGGTCAGCGCCCCTGATTTGCCCTCGGGACGTAGCGCAGCGTCGACGTCGAAGAACGCCAGCGAACCGACACGCATCATCTCCCCGGCGATGCGAGCAGCCGTACCGTCGGCGGGTTCGCTGACGAACACGACGTCGACATCGCTGACGTAGTTCAGTTCGCGCGCACCGCATTTGCCCATCGCGATGACCGCGAGACGCACCGGCAGTTCCTTCTCTCCGCACACCTCGCTGATCGCGACGGCCAGCGCGGCGGTCAGTGCCGCGTCGGCGGCGTCGGCGAGGAATCCGCCGACCTCCGGGAGATAGAGCACCGGCTCGTCCTCGACGGTCGGTGCGAGGTCGTGGGCGGCCAACTCCAGCAGCAGGTTGCGATACGCGATCCGCAGCGCCACAACTGCTTTGGGCCCGGTCGTCGCGGCACGAAAGAGCTTGTTGCCCTTTTCGATCTCACCCGGCTCGGGGGTCGCGCCCACCGCGCCGAGCATCCGCTCGTTCATCTCGTCGACCGACGGCAGATCGGACGACCGCAACAGTTGCCACGCGTCCGTCTCGGCGACGAGGTGATCGCCGAAGGCGTCCGAGGAGCCGAGGACGGAGAACAGGCGCCCGCGGAACCCACGGTCGGTGCGGAGCAGCCGGTCGAGTTCGACCCAGGCGGAGGGATCGATCTCACCCTTCATCCGGATCAGCGACCGCAGTGCCAGGTCGGCGTCCGGCGCGCGCGAGAGCGACCACAGGACGTCGACCGCGTCGTCGTTGTCCCAACCGAGATCGGCGAGATGCCCCGGGGCGGAGTCCTCGAGCAGCCCCAGCCGCCCCGCGCTGGGCACGCGGCCGCGTCCGCGAAGTGAAGTCACACACCAAAAGTAGCGGGCCGACCCCGACTGCTCTCAACCAGGTGAGGTGTCAGAGAGGCAGGTAGCTCTTCAGTTCGAACGGGGTGACCAGGCTGCGGTAGTTGGTCCACTCGGCCCACTTGTTCCGCAGGAAGTAGTCGAAGACGTGTTCGCCCAGCGCTTCGGCGACGAGCTCGGAGTTCTCCATCTCGGTGAGAGCATCGGCCAGGCTTCCCGGGAGTTCCCGGTAGCCCATCGCCCGGCGTTCCGCCGGGGTCAACGCCCACACGTCGTCCTCGGCCTCCTCCGGCAACTCGTAGTCCTCGGCGATGCCCTTCAGGCCGGCGGCGAGCAACACCGCGAACGTCAGGTACGGGTTGCAGGCGGAGTCCGGACTGCGCACCTCGACGCGGCGCGACGACGCCTTGTTCGGGGTGTAGAGCGGCAGGCGGATCAACGCGGAGCGATTGGCGCCGCCCCAGGTGGCCGCGGTGGGCGCCTCACCACCGTGGATCAGTCGCTTGTAGGAGTTCACCCACTGGTTGGTGACCGCGCTGATCTCGCTGGCGTGGTGCAGGATTCCCGCGATGAACTTCTTGCCGGTGGCCGACAGCTGCATGGGGTCGTCCGGGTTGTGGAACGCGTTGGCGTCCCCCTCGAACAGGCTCATGTGGGTGTGCATCGCCGAACCGGGATGCTCACTGAACGGCTTGGGCATGAACGTCGCCCACACGCCCTCCTCGATCGCGACCTCTTTGACGACGTAGCGGAACGTCATCACGTTGTCGGCCATCGACAGGGCGTCGGCGTAGCGCAGGTCGATCTCCTGCTGGCCGGGTGCACCCTCGTGATGGGAGAACTCGACCGAGATGCCCATCGACTCCAGCGCCTCGATCGCGTGGCGCCGGAAGTTGGGCGCGGCGTCGTGCACGGCCTGGTCGAAATAGCCGCCGGTGTCGGCCGGGGTGGGCACACTGCCGTCGAGGGGCGCATCCTTGAGCAGGAAGAACTCGATCTCCGGGTGGACGTAGCAGCTGAAGCCCTGATCGGCCGCCTTGTTCAACTGGCGCCGCAGCACGTGCCGCGAGTCCGCCCAGCTCGGGGTGCCGTCGGGCATCGCGATGTCGCAGAACATGCGCGCCGAGTGGTGCCGTCCGGTGGAGGTGGTCCACGGCAGGATCTGGAACGTGGACGGGTCGGGCTTGGCGACGGTGTCGGCCTCCGAGACCCGGGAGAACCCCTCGATCGCCGATCCGTCGAAGCCGATACCCTCGGCGAAGGCTCCCTCGAGCTCGGCCGGCGCGATCGCCACTGACTTGAGATAGCCGAGGACGTCGGTGAACCACAGCCTCACGAAACGGATGTCGCGCTCTTCCAGGGTCCGCAGCACGAATTCCTTTTGGCGATCCATGACCCGGACATTAGAAGTACGCTGTTAAATCCGTGTTACATGCACAAGACGGAGTTTGTGTACAGCACTTTTGCGAAACGCATCTCAACATGTGAGATCTCTTGGCAGTTCTGTGGGATCACTGAGGTAGCCGGCGACAGCGTCGTCGATGCACCGATCACCTGCGAACACGGCCGTGTGGTCGTGACCACTCACCGTGATCAGGTCCGCCCCGACCTCCCGGGCGAAGGCGGCACCGGTCGCGTATGGCGTCGCCGGATCGCCGGTGGTCGCCACCACCAACGGCGTCGGGGCCGCCGGCGGCAACTCCGCGCCGACAACATCGCCGGACAACGGATCGGCCGGCGTCCAGTAGTCGCAGAGACCCGTCGGCCCCTGCCCGGTACCGCGACCATCGTCGCCGAACGGCGCTGCGGCCCGCGTTCGGCGGTCGAGTTCGTCCCATCGCTCGGGGTCATCGATACGCCGGTCGTCGGCGCAGCTGATCGCGAGAAACGCATCCTGCCGATGGTCGTAGCCGCCGTCGGCGTCGCGGCCTTCATAGCCGTCGGCCATGCGCAGCAGACCCGAACCGTCACCGCCGGCGAGTGCCGCGAGCGCCGCACGCAGCTCCGCCCACCGGGACCGCTGGTACAGGGCGTCGATCGTCGCGGTCTCCGCGTCACCGGCCGAGAGTGCCCGGTCACCGACAAGTAGCGGATCGGCGATCAGCGGCGTCACCAGTTCCCGATACTCGGCGACCGCTCGGTCCGGGCGGGCGCCGAGCGGGCATTCCGAGCGTGTCGCGCAATCGCGCGCGAACGCGTCGAACGCCCCTTGGAAACCAGCCATCTGCTCGACGACGGCATCGATGGGATCCTCGTCGGGCTCGACCATCCCGTCGAGTATCAGTGCCCGCACGTGCTCGGGATGGCGCTGTGCATACTCGATGCCCAGTCGGGTGCCGTAGGAGTACCCGAGGTAGGAGATCTCCTCCACCTCGAGTCGTCGACGCAACTGTTCGAGGTCGGACACTGCGTAGGCGGTGCCGACCCGCGCGAGGAAATCGGCACCGACCCGCTCGCGGCACCGGTCCGCCACCGTGCGCCGATGGCTCTCGATGTCGGCGATGCCCGCGGCCGACCGCAGCCCGAGGTCCATCGCGCGCTCCGCATCCCGTTCGGCATCGGTGCGGCAGACGACAGCGGGACGGGACGCCCCGACGCCGCGTGGATCGAAGGACACGACGTCGTGGTCGGCGCTGAACGGCTGCGAGGCCAGCACCGCGGCGGAGCCCGCCAGTGCACGGACACCGGATCCGCCGGGCCCGCCCGGATTCATGACGAGCGTGCCGCTGCTCGGTCCGGCCGCCGCCAGGCGCGCCACCGCAAGCGTGACCGTGCCCGCGCCGGGATCGTCGGGGTCCAACTCCACGATCAAGCGCCCACACGTCACCCGATGGGCGACCGATGTCGGGATCGCGGCCGGCGCGACACCGTCGCCGGGACCACAACTGTGCCAGTCGAAAGCACCGTCCGACGGCATCACCCGGCATCCGCCGACGACCGCGATGGCGACGAGCGCCGCGATCACGGCCGCACGCAGATTCGCGGTGCCGGTGCAGGTCATGGGTGCGATCGTACGAGTGCCGCTCGCCGACCCGAGCACCAGTGTGTGAGAAAAACCACAGGTCAGTGACGTGTGATGACGTGTGACCCGATGACAGAATGAGAAATGTCCAGCCCCATCCCGGGTACCTGCACGGCAGGACTCGAGGCAGAAAAGAGACAACGATGTCCGAAACTTCGGTGTATGGCGCATCCGGCCCCGTCGCGGGCGATTCCTCGTCGGTGACTTCTCGGCGTCGCCGACCCACCCGTGTCCAGCATCTCGCGCAGATGAAGGCCGACGGCGAGAAGTGGTCGATGTTGACCTGCTACGACTACTCGACCGCGCGCATCTTCGACGCCGCGGAGATTCCCGTACTCCTCGTCGGCGACTCCGCCGCCAACGTCGTCCTCGGCTACGACACCACCATCCCGATCACCGTCGACGAACTCATCCCGCTGATCCGCGCCGTCGTGCGAGGCGCTCCGCATGCCCTTGTCGTTGCCGACCTCCCGTTCGGCAGTTACGAGGCCGGCCCCCAGCAGGCGCTCGAGTCGGCCATCAAGGTGTTCAAGGAGACCGGCGCACACGCGGTCAAGCTCGAAGGCGGTGAGCGCGTCGCCGATCAGATCGCGGCCCTCACGGCGGCCGGTATCCCCGTCATGGCGCACATCGGGTTCACGCCGCAGAGCGTCAACGGACTCGGTGGCTACCGCGTCCAGGGTCGCGGCGACGCCGGCGACCAACTCGTCGCCGATGCGATCGCCGTCCAGGAGGCCGGTGCGTTCGCCGTCGTGATGGAGATGGTCCCCGCCGACCTCGCCGGCCAGATCACCCGCAAACTCACCATCCCCACCGTCGGCATCGGCGCGGGCAACGAGACCGACGCACAGGTGCTCGTGTGGCAGGACATGGCGGGATTCACCCACGGCAAGACCGCCAAGTTCGTCAAGCGATTCGCCGACATCGGATCGGAGTTGCGCTCGGCGGCAGAGCAGTACGCCGATGAGGTGCGCCGCGGAACGTTCCCCGCACCCGAGCACAGCTACTGACCCGTCCCCCGTCGCGTTACCCTGCCCGCTGAGGAGCGGGTGAGTTTGCGAGCCCGCGTCACCCCCTGCTCGCTGAGGAGCGGGTGAGCTTGCGAGCCCGCGTCACCCCCTGCTCGCTGAGGAGCGGGTGAGCCTGCGAGCCCGCGTCACCCCCTGCTCGCTGAGGAGCGGGTGAGCCTGCGAGCCCGCGTCACCCCCTGCTCGCTGAGGAGCGGGTGAGCCTGCGAGCCCGCGTCACGAAGCGCCCTTCGTGACGCCCTCCGCAAGCTCCGGGCTCCTCAGGGATCGGGTACGCCCTCATCTACCGGTGGGCCCTCGGGGATCGGTGAGCCGGTTCTCGACCACGCTCTAGGGTTGGCCCATGCGCGACTTCTACCCGCCGATTGAACCGTACGAGCACGGCCACCTCGACGTCGGCGACGGCCAACAGATCTACTGGGAGACCTCCGGCCGCCCCGACGGCAAGCCGGTGGTGTTCGTCCACGGCGGTCCCGGCGGCGGGACGTCGCCGGATCAGCGCCGATTCTTCGACCCCGAGCGCTACCGCATCGTGCTGTTCGACCAGCGTGGGTGCGGGCGGTCGCGCCCGCACATCGCCGACGGCGCCGACCTGTCGATCAACACCACGCCGCACCTGATCGCCGACATGGAAAGTCTGCGTGAGCATCTCGGCATCGCGCGATGGCAGGTGTTCGGCGGCTCGTGGGGTTCGACCCTCGGTCTTGCGTACGCCCAGACCCACCCCGACCGGGTGACCGAACTCGTCCTGCGCGGCATCTTCCTGCTGCGGCGCAGCGAAATCGACTGGTACTACAACGGCGGTGCCGCGCACATCTTCCCCGACCTGTGGGAGTCCTACCTGGCCCCCATTCCCGAGGCGGAGCGCGACGGCGATCTCGTCGCCGCCTACCACCGGCTGCTCACGTCGGCCGACCGCGACGTCGCGCGCACGGCCGCGAGCGCGTGGACCGGCTGGGAACAGGCGACGAGCTATCTGCTGCCCAAGAAGACCGACGACAATGTCGGAATGGATGCGGGGAACCCACGTTTCGACCTCGCCTTCGCGACGATCGAGAACCACTACTTCGTCCACCACGGTTTCCTCGACGACGGACAACTGTTGGCCGACATCGGCCGGATCGCCCACATCCCCGGGGTCATCGTCCAGGGACGCTACGACGTCGTCTGCCCGATGCGCAGCGCATGGGACCTGCATCGGGCGTGGCCGCAGGCCACCCTGCACATCGTCGACGACGCCGGCCACGCCTCGTTCGAGCCCGGTATCCGCCACCACCTGATCACCGCGACCGACGACTTCGCAGGTCGCTCCGCATGATCGGGGAACCACAACACTAGACTCGGCACGACGAACGGGCGCGAAGAAGTCGACGCCGTGGCATGCAACAGGAGGACCGGTGGCCGCATCCGAACAGGTCGAGGTGGAACTGAAATTCGACGTGGATGCGGGACACACCGCACCGGATCTCCGAGTCCTGCCCGGCGTGATCGGGGCGACGCCACCGGAGACGTTCCAGCTCGACGCCACCTACTTCGACACCGAGAACCTCGACCTCGCCGGCAACCGGATCACGATGCGTCGCCGCACCGGCGGGCATGACGCCGGTTGGCATCTGAAGCGGCCCTCCGGCGTGCCCGGGGCGCGACGCGAGCTCCAGATCGGATTCGACGAGGCGCCCGCCGAGGGCAGCGTCCCCGCCGAGCTGATCAACCCGGTGGTCGCGCTGACCCGGACCCGCAAGCTCATCCCGGTCGCCGCGGTGTCCACCAAGCGGACGGTGACCACGCTCATGGGCGCGGACGGACGCCCTGTCGCCGAGTTCGCCGAAGACCTCGTCACCGCGCAGTCCCTGCTGCCCGGCGGCCACTTCCAGGAGTGGGCCGAGTGGGAGTTCGAGATGCTCGACGGCGGCCGGGACACCCGACTGCTCAAGGCCGCGGACAAACTGCTGCGCAACACGGGTGGTCGGGAAGCATCGTCGGCGTCGAAACTGGCCCGCGCCATCGGTACCACCCCGACCGTCGTCGAACCGCATCTCGGACGCCGCCCGACGGCGCTGGATCTGGTGGTCACCGACATCGCCATCCACCGCAACGCGCTGATCGCATACGATCCGCTCGTCCGGGTCGACGCCGAGGATGCGGTGCACCAGATGCGGGTGGCGTGCCGTCGTCTCCGCAGCATTTTCGCCGGCTTCCCCACCGTCCTCGATCCGGTCCGCACCCAACATCTGAGCAACGAGTTGAAACTGCTGGCCAGGATCCTCGGGGACGCGCGCGATGCCGAGGTGCAGATCGCCATCGACCAGGGGCTGCTGCGCTCGGAGAACGCGTCGGCGGAGCTGATCGCCGAACTCACCGGCGCGGAGACGACGATCCACGACCGCGCCATCAAGGCGGCGCACGTCGCGATGAACTCGGAGCGGTACTTCGCATTGCTCGACGCCATCGACGAACTCGTCGCGTCACCGCCGCCCGGCCCCGACGCCGAACTCGACGCCGGCACCGCCGTCGACCGATCGATCGAGAAGAACCGCAAGAGCATCCGCAAGGCGCAGTCCACGCTGGCGTCGATGGGTGAGCGATCCCCGGAGTGGGAGGAGCAGCTGCACGTGATCCGCAAGCGTGCCAAGCGATTGCGCTACAGCACCGACGCCGCGGAGCCGCTGGGCCGCAAGCGCTACAAGAACGTCGCCGCCGTCGCCAAGCGGGTGCAATCGGCGCTCGGCGACTACAACGACACCCGGATCAATCGGGATCGGCTCCGTGACCTCGCCGCGTCCGGCACCCTGTCCGGCCGGGACATGTTCGTGCTCGGTCGGATCGACGCCCGCCAAGAGGTCGACGGCGAACGCGCGCTGGCCGAGTACCGCAAGGCCGCCAAGGATCTCTGACCCTGCGTCCGCTGGTCGACTCGCCGGCGAACTTCCTTCCGCTGGTCGAGTAGCCGGCGAACTTCCTTCCGCTGGTCGAGTAGCCGGCGAACGAAGTGAGTCGGCGTATCGAGACCTGTTGCACCCAGGCTCGCCCACTCACACCGGCGCGAACAGCACCTTCCGCGCCGCCGGATCGGCTACCTGCAACTCGACGGACACACGACGACCCTGCTCCGGGTCGCCGTCACACTGGGCGATCACCGCGAGCTCGGTCAAGAACACCTGGGCCGGACGCCGCTGCGTCGCCGCATGCAGCACGACGGCGTCGAACGTCTCACCCACCCGGTCCGCGAGCAGCGTCGCCTCCGCCAGGTCGATGCTCGCGCGGTCGGCCGCCGACGCCAGCGACGCCGCCGACCGCAACACCCGCGGCAGCGTCGGGAGCGCGCGGATCACCCAGTCGGGCACCGGTTTCCCGCTGGTGACCGACAGACAGACCTCGGTCGCGAACCGGTCGCCCAGCCGTCGGAGGGGTGCGGTGACATGCGCATACAGGCCACCGATCGCAGCGTGGGTCATCTTCTCCGCGGGCGGCACCTCGGTCTGACCGTCGAGCGCGAGGTGATCGGCGCCGCGCATCAACCCCGCTCCGGCGGACATCAGCGCGAGCGTGGTCGGCGCATCACGCGGCAACCCGGCCAGGAACTGGCCCGGCGTCGCACCGTCGGGCCACTCGACACCGAGTGCGGACGCGGACGCGACGAGCGCGGCGACCGCGTCGCTGCCCGCCCGGGGCATGGTGCGGAGCAGTCCGATGCCGGCGTCGGCCATGATCGTGCCCGCGCACATCCCGGTCAGCAACGACAGCTGGGAGTTCCACATGTCCGCCGGCGTGTGCGGGGCCAACCGGAGGGTCCATCCGCCGTCGGCGCGCATCACCTCCTGGTCCGGCAGGTCCAGTTCGACCGCGCCCCGTTCGAGCGCACGCCGGTGCCGCAATTCACCGAAGGCCGGCAGCGCCTCGATCGACGGATGCAGCCGCCCGGCGGCGCCGTCCTGCGACACCCCGGCATAGTCGAGTTTGGCCACCGAACGCATCAGTGCCCGGCGGACGTCGACGTCGCCGACCGTCCCGTCCGTCGCGACGCGGATGGTCCACAACACGCATGGGCGAACCTGCCCGGGCAGCAGCGAACCCGCGCCTTCGGACAACGAGCGCGGATGCAGCGGGACCGAGCGGTCGGGGAAGTAGATCGTCGTGCCACGTCGCCGACTCTCCTGGTCGAGCGCGCCCTCGGGTTCGACCAGCGCCGCGACGTCGGCGATCGCGTACCGGACGACGAATCCATCGGCGTCGCCGACGATGTGCACCGCCTGGTCGAGATCCATCGACGTCGGAGGATCGATCGTCACGAAGGGCAGGACGGTGTGATCCTCGCGCTCGGCGGCGAATCGGTCCACGGCACCGTCGGCCTCGGCCTGTGCTGCCGCCCCGTAGTCCTCGCTCACCCCGAGTTCGGTTCGAACCGCATCGAAGTCGAGGTCGGGAGCCGACAGTACGCGCTGCACGTCACCGACTGTAGGCGACATCGCCGGGTACGCGGACCCGCGAAGGGCGAACGAGTCGGCGTGTAAGCCGGATCCTGTACCCGATCAGAAGAGACCGGGCGGCGACCATCCATCTGGGCACACCGTCGCCGGGTACCTCGAGCGGCCCACCCGCGGACTCGGGCGAGCAGCCCTCGATCATCCGCGCACCCGCACGCACGGTTTCCCGTGGTGCGAGCTTCGGCCTTGCTCCGGGTGGGGTTTACCGAGCCGACGCGGTCACCCGCGCCGCTGGTGCGCTCTTACCGCACCGTTTCACCCTTACCGTCGATCGGCCCCGAAGGACCGATCGACGGCGGTCTGTTCTCTGTGGCACTGTCCCGCGGGTCACCCCGGGTTGCCGTTGACAACCACCCTGCTCTGTGGAGTCCGGACTTTCCTCGGTGTCGGCGTACCCGTCTACGGGCCGTTCCGCGCACCGCGGCCGCCCGGCCGACTCGTTCGCCCATCCAGGATAGCCGTGGCGGTCGACGGGTCAGGTGAGGTGGCTGGTGTCGTTGACCAGTTTCACGACCGACCCGCCATCCGGGAAGAACTCGGCGATCGACAGCGACGCGAGGTCGAGGTGGAGGCGGAAGAGCAGTTCGGGTCCACTGCCCAGCGCTTCGCGCAACAGCGACTTGATCGGCGTGACGTGTGAGACGACCAGCACCGTCTGCCCGGGATAGCGCTGCAGCAGGGCATCTTTGGCCGTATTCACCCGCTCGGCGACCTCACCGAAGCTCTCGCCGCCGGGCGCGGGAATCGTGGTGTCGGCGAGCCATCGGCCGTGCACGTCGGGGTCGCGTTCGGCGGCTTCGACGAACGTCAGACCTTCCCAGGCACCGAAGTCGGTCTCGATGAAACCGTCGTCGATCTCGACCTCGACACCGAGACGGTCAGCAGCCGCACGCGCCGTGGTCAGCGCGCGGCCCAACGGGGACGAGACCACCGCGGTGATATCCGTGTCGGCCCCGAGGCGCTCGGCCGCCGCGGCCGCCTGCCGACGTCCGAGGTCGGTGAGTTCCGGGTTCCCCCGGCCTGAGTACCTGCGCTCGACCGAGAGCGCGGTCTGGCCGTGGCGCAGGAGCAGGAATCGGGTCGGCCGGACTCGTTGGCCCTGCCATGTCGGCGCCCGGTCGCCGGTGGCCGTCGCTCCCGACATCGCCTCTCCCGACATCAGATACCCGACTCGGCCGTCCGCACGAGGATGGCTCCACATTCCTCGCATCGGATCACCTCGTCGGGCGCGGCCGCCGTGATCGATGCGATGGTGCCGCGGTCGAGTTCCATCCGGCACGCGCCGCAGCGGCGGGCGCGCAACAGTCCTGCACCGACACGGCCGGACGACCGTTGCCGGTCATAGATCGTGAGGAGTTCGGGCGCGACGTCGGCGACGAGTGCGGCGCGGCGCGACGTCGCGGCCTCGAGGTCGGCCTCGAGATCGGCCATCGCGGCGTCGCGGCGTTCGCGCACACTCGCGGTCTCCGTGGCCAGGTGCTCCAGGGTCGCGGACGCGCGTTGCTGCTCGGCGGCGATCGCCTCCTGCTGTTCCATCACACCGAGCATGTCGTCCTCGATGATCGTGCGACGACGCGCCAGCCCGGTCAGTTCGTGTTGCAGTTCCGACAACGCCCTGGGGGCGAGTCCGCCCGCGGTGAGTTGCTGGGAGTCCTTGGCCTCGCGCGCGGCCATGCCGTTCACCTCGCCCTCCATCCGCCGGTACTCGCGGGTGAGGTCCTCGGCGGAGATCTCCGCGCGAACCAGATCGTCGCGGGCCGCGTCGGCGCGGGTGGCGAGGTCGGCGAGCTCGGCATCTTCGGGCAGCGACGTCCGACGATGGTCGATCCGGGCGAGCTCGGCGTCGACGTCGGCGAGATCGAGGAGTAGTCGTTGCGCTCCGGCATCCACCTTCACCGTGGCCACCTCCGTTGTTCGCGGTCGTACTGTGCTGTCGTCACCCGTGCCTCATCCCCTGCCACGTCCACTCCGGGCGCCCGGCTCCCCTGTGCTGTTCTCGCCCACGGTGCCGCGGGTGCCACATACCGTACGCGCCCGCCCGACCGGCCCGGCGGAGTAGTCAGGTTTGGGGTAGGTCAGGTTCAAGGTGGTCGGGTTCCGGTGGTCAGGGTCGGGTGACCAACGCGAACGGATCGGTCGGTTCGCGGTGCACCGCAACGGTGACGTGCAGGTCCGCCGCCAGCAGTCGCGACGCCTGGCCGCACCACGGGAACTCGGTGGCCCAGTGCCCCGCGTCGATCAGTGCCGGTCCACCTCGCCGCAGGCTCTCGTCGGCGGGATGATGACGCAGATCGGCGGTGACGTACACATCCGCACCCGCCGCGGCGACGGCGTCGAGGAGCGAATCTCCCGCCCCGCCGCACACCGCGACCGTCTCGACCGGGGCATCGGCGGCGCCGGCGACGCGCACGCCGGACGGCACGTGCAGCCGATCGGCCACCTTGCGGGCGAACTCGGCGACGGTTGTCGGCGCCTCGAGCCGACCTATCCGACCCAGTCCGACGTCCATCGCGGTGTCGGCGACCTCGAGGATGTCGAACGCGGGCTCCTCGTAGGGATGAGCCCCGCGCAGCGCCGTCAGCACCGCGCGCCGCAGCCGACGGTCGGCCACCATCTCCACCCGCTCCTCATCGACCCGGGTGCGTTCCCCGATGGACCCGATGGCAGGGTTGGCGGCTTCCTGCGCCTCGAACTGACCGGTGCCGACCACCGTCCAGCAGCAGTCGCGGTACTCCCCGACCGCGCCTGCACCGGCCGCGAACATCGCCTCGCTCACCTGCTCGGCGTTGCCCTCCGGCACCATCACCACCCACTTGTCGACCGGCGCCGACGATCTCGCGTCGATCGGGACGGTGTCGAGTACGTCGAGTGACTCGGCGAGGGCATCGGACACCCCCGGGCGTGCGCTGTCGGCGTTGGTGTGCGCGGTGAACAATGCGATGCCCGACCGGATCAGCCGGTGCACGATACGTCCCTTCGCGGTGTCGGCGGCCACCGAGTCCACTCCCCGCAACAGCAGCGGATGGTGCGCGACGATCATCTGTGCGCCCATCCCGATGGCTGCGGCCACCACGTCGTCGGTGACATCGACGCACACCAGGATCGAATCCACCGGCTCGGCCGGGTCGCCGCAGACGAGACCGACCGAGTCCCACGGTTCGGCCAGATGCTGCGGGTAGGCGCGGTCGAGTGCACCGATCACCTCGGCGACGGTTGTCGGCATGCTGCCATCTCCTCTCGTAAGGCCGTGATGGTGTCGACGAGCGTCCGCGTGGTGGCCGGATCTCGTACCGCCAAGCGCACGTACTCGTCGTCGAGCCCGACGAAGTTCGCCGCGCTGCGGATCGCGAATCCGCTGTGCCGCAACCGGCCTTTCAGGGCCAACGCGCCCGGTACGCGGACCAGGACGAACGACGCGCGTGGCGGAACGCAGACCTCGATACCGGCCGTCTCCAGCATGGCGACCATCGCGGTGCGGTCCTCGGCGATACGGCGTGCCTCGGTCCGTGCGTAGTCCTGCCCCACCGGTCCGACACACTGCTGCAGCGCGGTGAGCGCCAATGTGCCCAACGGCCACGGCCGCCGCCCGACGGCGAGTCGGCCGATCAGATCGGGGTGGGCCAGCAGATACCCCGCGCGCAACCCGGCCAGACCGAATGTCTTTGTCACACTCCGGATGACGATCACATCGTCGGCCGCTTCGGCTGCGACCGAACACGGTTCGTGACCCCCGGTCAGCGGGTCCGTCGTGACGTCGGCGAACGCCTCGTCGACCACCACGATCCGGCCTGGCCGACGCAGCCGCTCGATCTCGGCGCGCGGATGCAGGACGGAGGTGGGATTGGTGGGGTTGCCGAGCACCACCAGATCGGCCTCGTCCGGGACCGCCGTCACGTCCAGTTCCCATGGCGGGGGCAGGATCACGTCGGCGATCGGTACGCCCGCCGCCCGCAATGCGAGTTCCGGTTCGGTGAACGACGGCTGGATCAGCGCCGCCAGCCGCGGGGCGAGGCGCGGCAGCAGCTCGAATCCCTCGGCGGCACCGGCCAGGAGCAACACCTCGTCCGGACGTCGTCCATGCGCCGCCGCGACCGCTTCGACGGCCAAGTGTTCGTCGCGCGGTGAGGGATAAGCGGCCAGATCGGCGATCCGTTCGGCCAGGGCGTCGGCGACGAAACGCGGCGGCCCGGCACGGACATTCACCGCGAAGTCGACGAGTCCCGGTTCGGCGTCGGCATCACCGTGTCGGTCCCGTGCGAACAGCCCCGATGTCATAAATCCCCAGCCTACGTGCACGATGGAGCAGTGACCGACACACCTGGAACTCCCGAGATCGCCGCCCACCGCGCCGACCCCGCCGATCCGTCCACCGTGCTGCTGGTGGACCTCGACGGCACGATCACCGACAGCTTCGCCGGTATCGCCAACAGTTTCCGGTACGCCTTGTCGACGGTCGGGGCGCCCGACCCCTCGCCCGACCTCGTCGCCGGTATCGCCGGCCCGCCGATGATCGACACCCTCACCGGGATGGGACTCGATCAGGCCACCGCGGACGCCGCGATGCGCGCCTACCGCGAGCGTTACACCGACACCGGTTGGCTGGAGAACGCCGTGTACGACGGCATGGCCGACGTCCTCGCCGATCTGCGCGCCGCGGGTCGGACCCTCGCGGTGGCGACGTCGAAGAACGAGAAGACGGCCGTGGCGATCCTCGAACACTTCGGCCTCGCCCACCACTTCGCCGTGATCGCCGGTGCGAGCGACGACGGCTCCCGCCGCGCGAAATCCGACGTCATCGCGCACGCACTGGCACGGCTCGGTGTCCGGGCCGATTCCGGCGAGCATGTGACCGACGGCCCGGTGGTGATGATCGGTGACCGCGCTCACGACGTCGAAGGTGCCGCGCTGTACGGGATCCCAGCGGTCATCGTGGGTTGGGGTTACGCTCTGGACGGGGAGGACGGCTCGGCGGCCTGGGCCGTCGGGTCCATCGCAGATCTGCGCGAGGTACTGGGTGTCTGATCAATTGCACGTGTGTTTCGTGTGCACCGGCAACATCTGCCGGTCGCCCATGGCACAGAACATCTTCCGGGCGGCCCTCGAGAATTCGGGCCTGTCCGGGCAGGTACATGTGGACAGCTGCGGGACGAGTGGCTTTCACACCGGCGAACCGGCCGACAACCGTGCGCGCACCGAACTGTTGGCACACGGCTATCCGGACGGCCACGTCGCCGCGCAACTCTCACCGGAACACTTCGACGCCGACCTGCTGGTCGCCATGGACGCCGGCCACGTCCGGGAGCTGGAACGCAAGCGGCTCGGCGACAAGGTGCGCCTGTTGCGCAGCTTCGACCCCACGGCAGATCCCGCCGACCTGGACCTCAACGACCCGTATTACGGCACCGGCGAGGACTTCGAGATCACCCGCCAACAGATCGAGGCATCGGTCCCCGGCCTGCTCGACTGGGTGCGCGCGAACGTCCGCGCCGACTGACCCCTTCGCCCGTCCGGGCCGACCCGCGGCTCAGCCCGGCAACACCAGGTTGTGCACGAACCGGATCTTGTCGAGCACCCGTTCCGGGAGCACGAACGGGTACAGGTCCGGGTGACCCATCGAGCGGTTGATCTGGTTGAGCGCCCACGTCAGCGGAAGCCACCACTCGACGAGGCGCTCGAACCCGACGTCGCCGGGCAGCACACTGTCGAGCGTCGACCCCGCCGGAGCCATCGCGAACGCCGCCGCCGTGTCGAGGGTGTCGCGAATGTGCAGGTAGTGGGCAAAAGTCTCGGCGAAGTCCTCGGCCGGGTGCATGGTCGCGTACGACGACACGTAGTCGCGCGCCCACCCCTCGGGCGCCCCCTGCGAGTAATGGCGATCCAGGGCCGCCTGGTAATCCTCGTCGGGATCCCCGAACAGGTCGTCGAACTGCGCCCGGTTCGAGTCGTCGATCAGGACGAGCTGGTAGTAGTGGCCGATCTCGTGGCGGAAGTGCCCGAGCACCGTGCGATACGGCTCCTCCAACTCCACGCGCATCTGCTCGCGGTGCACGTCGTCGCCCTCGGCGAGGTCGAGGGTGATGACGCCGCTGGCGTGTCCGGTCACCACCGACGACTGTGAACTCGACAACAGGTCGAACGCCAGCCCGGTCTCGGGGTCCTCGTCGCGGCCGCGGATCGGCAGACCGAGCTCGTCGAGTTCGAGGATGAGGCGACGTTTGGCCGTCTCGGCACGTCCGAACTCCGCGAGCGCATCCACCTCGTCGTCGGACGGTCGGGTACGGGTGAGCGCACACGACGCGCACATCGTCGGCACGCCGGACCACTTCACCAGCCAGTTACATTGCGCGACAAGATTATTGGCGCAACGCTCGAGGAGGAGGCCATCGACTTCGGCGCGCCCGGAGTCGTCGAGCACGTAGATGGCGCGAGTCGGCAGCCAGAATCCCAGTGCACTCTTGCAGTTCAGACACAGACTGTTCTCGAACGACAATCGCTGACCGCAGGTCCGGCACAGGAAATCTCGCATTTCGTCAACGCTACCCTGGCCCGTCGCCGTCGAGTGCACGGCACGACGACCCCCGACTTCCGCCGCTCGGTACCGTTGAGGGGTGCATGTGGTGCGGACGTTCCTACGCCCCGGGTGGCTCGCCCTGGGCGTGGTGGTCGTCGCGTTCGCGGCGATGTGCTTCACCCTGTTGGCTCCGTGGCAGCTGGGCAAGAGCAGTGACACCGAGGAACGCAACGACCTGATCGAGGCGGCGATGACCCAGGCGCCGGTTCCGATCGACGAGGTCGCCGCGCCGGGCGCCCCGTTCGACCCGTCGACGGAATGGCGCGAGGTCTCCCTGACCGGCCGCTATCTCACCGACCGAGAGGTGGCCGTGCGCCTGCGTTCGGTCGAGGAACGGCCGGCCGTGGAGGTGCTGACCCCCTTTGCCGTCGATGACGGCTCGCGTGTCGTCCTGGTGAACCGCGGCTACGTCCGCCCCGAGCAGGACGCGTTGCCGCCGATCCCGGCCGCACCCTCGGAGGTCACCACGATCGAGGCGCGGATACGCAAGGGCGAGGGCACCTCGCCTGGCCGCGGCGCACACAGCGAAGCGAACACGGTGGCCGTCTACACCATCGATCCGGCCGAGGTCGGCCGCGCCGTCGACACCGATCTCGACCCGTTCTACCTGCAACTCTCACCCGACCAGCCCGGATCGCTCGGCGAGATCCCCCTTCCCCAGCTGGACTCCGGGCCCTACCTCTCCTACGGGCTGCAGTGGCTCGCCTTCGGCATCATGGCGCCGTTGGGGGCGGGTTACTTCATCTATGCGGAGATCCGCCAACGGCGTCGCGCCGGGCAGGCGGCCACCGGTGGGGCGGCGAGGGGCGACGGCGACGATCGGGCCGACGGCAGCGGGGCGCCCTCCCG
Source organism: Gordonia prachuapensis (assembly GCF_036350515.1). NCBI lineage: Bacteria > Bacillati > Actinomycetota > Actinomycetes > Mycobacteriales > Gordoniaceae > Gordonia > Gordonia prachuapensis. The sequence goes on from NZ_JAZDUE010000006.1 coordinate 210,252, forward strand.
TCCGGACGCCTCACCGGCGTCACGCGGGCGGCGTGGTCGTGTCCGCGCCGATCTTCGGGACGCGGGCGCCGCGTCGGGCTCCCGTCAACGTCACCAGGTGGGCAGCGGCCCGGATGCCGAGACCGCCGACGACGATGTCCGCGCCAAACTCACGCACCGCTACGGCGGCTGACACCCACCGCCAGACCCGCTGCGACAAGCGCGGCACCAACTTGCACACGACGTGACAGTCGCGCCGCCGCCCGCAGGTCGGCCGTGGTCGCTGCCGGACCGCTACCCAACTCGGGTCGCTGCTCGACGCCGTGCGGATACTCGGTGCGGCCGCCCAGCCGTACCCCGAGCGCCCCGGCGAACGCCGCCTCGACGACACCCGCGTTCGGGCTGGGGTGGGCACGCGCATCGCGGCGCCAGGCGCCGACACTGCGCCCCGGTGCACCTCCCAGGGCCGCCACGAGCAGCCCGGAGAGACGGGCGGGCACCAGATTGACCAGATCGTCGAGCCGCGCCGACGCCCATCCGAACCGTTCGTGACGTGGCGAGCGATAGCCGACCATCGAGTCGAGAGTGTTGACGGTTCGGTACGCGACGAGGCCGGGCAGGCCCGCCACCCCGCCCCAGAACAGCGGTGCCACCGCAGCGTCAGAGGTGTTCTCGGCGATCGATTCCACTGCTGCCCGGACCATCCCGGCCGCGTCGAGCGCCTCCGGATCGCGTCCGCAGAGGCTGGGCACGAGAGCCCGCGCTCCGTCGAGGTCGCCGTCGTCGAGCAGGTCGGCCATGTCCTCCCCCACCCGGCACAACGTCGTCCCGCCGAGCACCGACCAGGTGGTCGCAGCCGTCACGACCACGCGGGCCGCACCGCGGGTGCGGGCGCCCACAAGCTCGCCGGCCGTCCACGCGGTGCCGACACAGAGGCCGGCGAGCAGCACCCCGTGGCGACGTGTGTCGTGATACAGCCACGACTCCGCCAGCCCGATCGCCCGGCCCAGGCCGGCCACCGGATGCAGGCGCCGTGGGTCCCCCACGGCGCGGTCGGCGACGAGGCCGATCAGGAGCCCGGCCGCGACGCCGACGCGAGGGGGAATGCGAACCGATCGAACGTCGGGACGACTGGAGTCGGGCACGTCGGCGATCGTATCGACGCTCGCGGCAGCGCACACGCACGGGCACATAGACTCACCGCGATGGCCAGATCCCGCGCCGAACCGGTCGCCGGCACCCACCCGATCGACACCGGAGTCGCCGAACTGATGCCCGACACCGTGGCGGGTGGCTGGCTGCTGACCGTGAACGGGGCCCAGAGTTCACACATCCATCCCGATCCCGGCGTGCTGGACTTCGAGTACATGCGGCAGATGGCCGCCATGATCGCCGAGGTGCACCCCGACGACGCCGCCTTACGCGTCCTGCATCTCGGGGCGGCGGCATGCGCGCTGCCCCGGTTCATCGCCGACCGTTACGCGGCGTCGCGGCAGGTGGCCGTCGAGATCGACGGGGCGCTGGCCCGGCTGGCGCGTGAGTGGTTCGACCTGCCCCGCGCGCCGCGTCTGCGCATCCGCGTCGGCGATGCCCGGGAGGTTCTCGAATCACTCCGTGAGGACACACGGGACGTGATCATCCGGGATGCATTCGCGGAGGCCCGCACGCCGCGGCATCTCACCACTCGCGAGTTCGTCGTCGAGGTGCGGCGCGTCCTCACGCCCGGCGGTCTGTACCTCGCGAACTGCGGCGACAATCGGGACCTGACCCTCGCGCGCGCCGAGGTGACCACGGCCGCATCGGTGTTCGAGCACGTCGCCGTCGTGGCGGATGCGGCGATGCTCAAAGGCCGCCGCACCGGCAACCTGGTGCTGGTCGCCTCGGATCAGGCGATCGAGGCCGGCCCCGGCCTGGTCCGCACGCTGCTCGCCGATCCGCAGCCCGCCAAGATTCTCGCCGGCCGACAAGCCCGGGACTTCGGCTCCGGCTCGGTGATCACCGATCCCGCCGACACATCCGCCGATTGAGTAGGCGACGAGCAGCAGCGAGCAGTCCCCTCTGCTGATTGAGAGGCGACCAGTGGCAGCAGCCGTCCCCTCCCGCTGATTGAGTAGGCGACGAGCGGCAGCGAGGAGCCGTATCGAAATCCCCCCCCACCACTCATCCGATCAGATGACGTCCACTTTCCTGCCGTGAATCGCACCATCCATACAACAAAACCCAAGCGAACACCCGTTCGAAGAACTCAAATGACATAGTCCAACTTCGCGACGATGGCCTCCCCGACCGCCCGGTCGCCGGCGATCGCGACCCGCGCCGGATTCGCGGTCTTCCGCCCGCCGACCAACCGCCCGAGGTCGATCGAGTCGAGCGTCAGCGTGACGTCGGCGGATTCATCGCCGTCCGGGAAGGCGTCGACGGTGGCGGCACGGTCATCGACATAGATCCGGATCTGACGCGCCCCGGGGCCCTCGATCGCGAACAGCACCGATGTCCCCTTCGGCGTCCCGGCGCGCTTGCCGACGACATACGGCAACGAGGTGGCGATCTCGTCGAGGGCGACTGCCGCCGGTACGTCGTCCGACGGCACCGAACCGTCGGTGCTGTCACGGATGTCGATCTCGTGAATCCAGCAGTCGAACACCCGGATGCGCATGAATCGGCCATACGTGTCCGGGCCGGCCGGGGTCAGCGCGTCGCCGTCGAAGTCGTTCTGGGTCATGGCGCGTAGCGCCTCGGTGCGCACACCCACGATCTCCTCGTAGGCGGCCATCACGTCGGCGCGGGTCACCGGACGATAGTGATCGAGCCACCGTTCGTTGAGTTCGCCGATCGGATTGCGGACATGCTCGAGGGCGGCGACGTCGCGCGTCGTGGGGACGTCACGTCCCTCGAGCAGGCTCTCCGTTCCGACCACGTGCGCGACGATGTCGGCCACCGACCACCCGGGCAGGATCGACGGAGCTGACCATTGTTCGTCGGACAGCGGCGACACCACGCGCTCGAGAGTCGCCCACTGCGCGACGAGGGCGTCGACGATCGGGGCGATGGGCAGGACGGTCTTGGCCATGGGCGGGCTCCTTCGAAGTCAGCGAACGGGCTCGGTGCAGCTCGCCGGCGCCGCGACCAGCGAACAGAACTCGGCGGGGCGAGTCGGCCGGTAGGTCGCCGGCACCCCGTTGTCCGCGGTGATCTGCCGATAGGCTGCGACCGCGTCGGTGGGCCGACGGGTCAGGATCGGATCTGTCGCGACGTCCACCGTGTAGAGCCCGAATCTCGGTGTGTAGCTTCCCCACTCGTAGTTGTCGGTGAGACTCCAGTAGTTGTACCCGATGACGTCGATGCCGTCGCCTCTGGCCCGCTGCACCCAGTAGACGAGATCACGGAGATGATCACCGCGCCGGTAGCCGTCCGGACGCCCCGCACTGTCTCGGGTGGGCATACCCGACTCCACCACGTACAGCGGCTTGGACGGGTAGCGCCGCGCCATGTCGCGGAGCGCGTAGTACAGGCCGTCGGCCGCGACGGGCGCGTTCCACTGCTGCTCGATCGCCGCATTCCAGGCGTTGGTGTCGGCCGGTGAGATCGAGTAGTAGTAATCGACCCCGATGAAGTCGAGGGTGTCGGCGACGCGGTCGACGAATTGCGTGTCGAGCAGCGGTTCGACGGTCGGGATGTAAGCGACGTTCGACGACACCATCGCGTCCGGATCGCGGCGATGGATGTGGTGGTAGATCGTGCGATGGACGTCGACGAGCCGGTCGAGCATCGTCGGGACCGCGGTCGGTGCGATGGAGCCGGCCCGGATCTCGTTGGTGACGTAGGTGAACGGTTCGTTGATGGTGATCCAGTACGGGTCGTGGCGTGCGTATCGGTCGACGACGCGGCGGGCATTGCGCAGCCACAGCGCCGGCGTCGATGCGCTGGCCCATCCACCGCGATCGGCGATCCAGCCGGGATAGACCCAGTGGTCGAGGGTGATCATCGGGCGCATCCCGGCCTCGACGATCGCGGCGATCATGTCATCGTAGTAGGCGAGTTCGGCGCGATCCACCACGCCCGGCCGCGGTTCGACCCGGGCCCACTCGACCCCGACGCGGTACACGCCGACACCGAGGTCCGCGGCCCGGGCGATGTCCTCGCGGTAGCGGTGCCGGAAGTCGACCGACGAGCCGATCCGGTCGTGGGTTCGGCCGGAGGCCGCGTATCGCGTCCAATTGCTGTCCGGTGAGGAGCCTTCGCTCTGGAATCCGGACGACGAGACACCCCAGGCGAAGTCGCGAGGGAGTGCCTGCGGAGCCGCATGCACATCGGCCGAGACGGTGAGCGAGGTGACCGCCACCGCGACGACAGACGCCAACGCCATCACCACGGTGCGGCCACGCCGCAGCGCGACACTTCGGGACACCGGCCAAGAATGTCAGATCACCTCGAGCTCGGTGCGGATTCCGCGGACCGCGCGAACCCGCCCCGTTCGGCGGGTGTGCCGCCATATCCTGTTGCGGTGTCCGCCACCCGACGTCGCACAGTGCGACGCCTCGCCGTCGCGACGTGGTGCACCGTCATCGCGCTGATACTGCTCATCGAGGGTGTGACGACCGGCGGCGCGGCCCCCGAGCCCGATCGCCGAGCTCCAGCACCGACGACGTCTGCTGTCGCCGCAAACCCGGTCGCCGGCTGCGGTACAGCATCGATGCGAGCGGGCTCGACCATTATGCGATCAGTGCAGATGCGCGGGGTGAGCCGGCGCTACCAGGTGCACATTCCCTCGATCTACACCGGCCACATTCCGATGCCACTGATCATCGCGTACCACGGCCGAGCCGAACGCGCCGCGACGTTCGCGAACTACACCGGCCTGTCGAATCTGCCGGCGATCGTCGTCTACCCGATGGGCCTGCCCGGCCGCAAAGATCAGTCGGCGTGGCAGGGCGCCCCGTATGCATCGCCCCGCGCCGACGACGTCGCCTTCACCCGCGAGATCCTGCGTGATCTGCGCACCCGGGCATGTGTGGACCGCTCCCGCACCTTCGCCGTCGGCCGGTCCAACGGCGGCGGGTTCGTCGCATTGTTGGCCTGCCGGATGTCCCGGGAGTTCGCCGGCTTCGCCACGGTGTCCGCAGCCGTGTACGCGCGTTCGGTGGCCGGATGCGGTTCCGGGCCCGCGATCTCGTTGATCGACTTCCACGGCACCGCCGACCGCACCATCTCGTATCAGGGCGGCACCCGGTTCGGCGAGCGGTATCTGTCGTCGGCGAGCCGGCTGCGGCGTTGGACGCAGCGGGCGGGCTGTGTCGACGCACCCCTGACCATGCCGCTCACTCACTCGGTCGACCGCCTCTCCTGGCCGCTGTGCGGAGGCCTCGGTTCGTCGGTCGTGCACTACCGCCTGCGTGGCGGTGGTCACCGGTGGCCCGCCGCGGTGGGCGGCCACGGCACCGGCAGCGTCGGTGGCGCGATGTCGGCGACCCAACTGATCTGGCAGTTCTTCCTGACGCGGCCGACTCTCGGCTCGTCGTGAACCCACGGCCGACCGATGGCCTGGATCGATAGCCTGGAGAGATGAGCACCGATCTCCCGACCATCGAGTTGTCCACCGGCGCGCTGATCCCCCAGCTCGGGCTCGGCGTGTGGCAGGCCGACGACTCCGACACCGAGAAAGCCGTCGAATACGCCATCGGCACTGCGGGGTATCGCCACATCGACACGGCGGCCGCCTACGGAAACGAGGCCGCGGTGGGTCGTGGCATCACCGCTTCCGGGGTCGATCGTGGCGACGTCTTCGTCACCACGAAGCTGTGGAACGCCGACCACGGTCGCGACCGGGCGCACCGCGCGATCGACGCGAGCCTCGAGCGGCTCGGCCTCGATCACGTCGACCTCTACCTCATCCACTGGCCGTTGCAGAACCGCGACCGGATGATCGAGACGTGGCGGGCCCTCGTCGAGATCCGGGATGCGGGCAAGGCCTCCGCGATCGGCGTGTCCAACTTCGAGCCACACCATCTCGACGCCATCATCGACGCGACCGGGGAAGTCCCGGCCGTCGATCAGGTCGAACTGCATCCACGGCTGGCGCAGCAGGAACTGCGTTCGTACTGCGCGACGAAGGGCATCGCAGTCGAGGCGTGGAGTCCGTTGGGCGGCAGCGGCTCCGGCTGGGGCGCCGACTCCTCGCCGAACACCCTGCTCACCGATCCAGCCCTCACCGACATCGGCGAGCGCCATGGCCGGTCGGCCGCGCAGGTGATGATCCGATGGCACCTTCAGAACGGGGTGATCGTCATCCCGAAGTCGGTCCACGAGGAGCGCATCGCGCAGAACATCGACGTCCTCGACTTCGAACTCGACGACGCGGACATGGCCGCGATCGCCGCACTCGACACCGGAGCGAGAGTGGGTGCGCATCCCGACGAGCTTGCTGCCGGCGCCCGCGACTGACACCACAGCCGACGGACTGCTCGATTGCGGTCAGCATCTGTCCGCAAAAGGGAGCAAGATGACGACATGTTGGAAACCTCGGCGCGACTGCTCTCCCTGTTGACGTTGCTGCAGACGCGGCGCGAATGGTCGGGCTCCGAACTCGCCGAGCGCCTGAGCATCACCACCCGTACGGTGCGGCGTGACGTCGACAAGCTCCGCGAACTCGGCTATCCGGTCGATGCGACGGTCGGCGTCGGCGGCGGATACCGGCTGGGTGCGGGCGCGGAGATGCCTCCCCTGCTGCTCGACGATCAGGAGGTGCTCGCAGTGGCCCTCGGTCTCAACGAGATCACCACGGGCTCGGTCAGCGACATGGCCGAGGCGTCGGCGGGCGCACTGACCAAGCTGCGGCAGGTGATGCCCTCCCGGCTGCGTCACCGTCTCGACGCGCTGACCATGGAGGCCGTGCCGCGTGAGGAGCGCCATCCGGTGTCGGGTGCGGTGCTGACGGAGATCGCCACCGCATGCCACCGCGTTGAGCGGTTGCGGTTCGACTACCGCCGCGGCGACGGCGTCGAGAGCCGACGGGAGATCGAGCCGTATCGCCTGGTCCGCAGTGGGCTGCGCTGGTATCTGATCGGATGGGATCTCGGACGCGAGGACTGGCGGTCGTTCCGAGTCGATCGGATGGAGCCGAAGACGCCCACCGGTCCGCGGTTCACGCCCCGGGAGTTGCCGGAGGGCGGCGCCACCGGCTTCCTGACCCGCAGTCTCGGCGCGGTGTACCGGCGCGCATCGGCGCGGGTCCGTGTCCACGCGCCGATGGAGACGGTGGCCGCGATGGTCTACGACGACTGGGGAACGATCGAAGCCGGCGACGAGCACGGCTGCGAGCTGGTGCTGTTCAGCACGTCGCTGGTGAGTATCGCGCGGTGGCTGCGTGCGTTCGAGGCCGACTTCACCGTGCTCGACCCACCCGAACTGGTCGACGAGTGCCGTGCGGTGGCGCGCTATCACGACGAGGTCGCCGCCCGGTACCGGCGTGCGGTCGACAGCGTGGGAACCGGATGAACCCCGACTCGGATCCCCAGTTGCTGGCCCGGACGACCGGCCGGCTCCAGGCGGCGGGATGCGTGTTCGCCGAGGAGGAGGCGCAGCTGCTGCTGGCCCGGGCCGCAGATCCCGCCGACCTGGAGGCCAGGCTGACCCGCCGGGTCGCAGGCGAACCACTCGAGGTGGTCATCGGCCAGATGACGTTCTGCGGGCAGACCGTACTCATCGACGCCGGCGTGTTCGTTCCCCGACGACGCACGGAATGGCTTGTCCGACAGGCCGTTGCGGTGTGCCCACCCGGTTCCGTCGTGGTGGACCTGTGCTGCGGGACCGGTGCGATCGGACTCGTCATCGCCCACGAGGTCCCCGACGTCCGGCTCTACGCCGCCGACATCGACCCGGCCGCCGCGCGGTGCGCGGCCCGCAACATCGAGCCCATCGGCGGCCAGGTGTTCTGCGGGGACATGTTCGAACCACTGCCGGCCGATCTCAAGGGTGGGATCGACCTCGTGGTCGTGAACGCGCCGTATGTACCGACCGGCGAACTCGGCCACATGCCGTCCGAGGCGCGCGACCACGAACCGCGACACACCCACGACGGCGGGCCCGAAGGCGTCGATCACCACCGCCGGATCGGGGCGGAGGCCGGCGCCTGGCTACGACCGGGCGGACACGTGCTGATCGAGACCGGGGCGGCCCAGGCGACGCTGACGGCCGAGGCGCTGTCGGACCACGGACTGCTCACGTCGGTGGTCTCGTCGGAGGAACTCTCGGCCACGGTCGTCGTCGGACATCACCGAGGAAACACCGGCCGGTGAGCACACAGCGCCTCGACCGCCCGTGAGCAGTCGAAGCGCTGTGAGTGTCGGCACCACCCCCGGAGTCCCCGTGCTGCGGGGTGATCGACAAAGGTGGTGCGTCCTCGGGACCCGCCCGGGAAGGGCGACTATCGATCCCTCGGCACCCTCGACGCTACCGACGGTTCTCCGCGTCGCAGTGTCGAGGCGGATGAACAGTCGATGAAGGATTCGCCGATGCGCGAGAACGTGTTTCGGGGTGGGGGTAGCAGCGGCCGATCGCTGGATGCACCGAAGGTGCGACGGTGCGCGCAAAGGGATTCGAACCCCTGACCGCTGGTGTGTAAGACCAGAGCTCTACCGCTGAGCTATACGCGCGGAGGCGACACCGGCGAAGCGACACCGGAACACCAACTCATGAATGTAATGGGTCACGCGCCGCAGCCCAAAACCAACCTCCGGATCAGCGCGCGACCCCGAGGGCGTCGGCGCACCGAGCCAGCAGGGACCGCAGGTCGGCCACACCGTCGGCACCGATCTGTCCGGCGAGTTGCTCCTCGACCTCGCGGACCCGCGCCGCGTACGTTGCCATCGCGTCTCTGCCACGAGGTGTCAGCACGACCAGCCGAGCCCGCCGATCGGCGGGGTCCGCGACCACGTCGACAAACCCGAGCTCGCGCATCTTGCCGACGAGCTCCCCCATCGCCTGACCGGACATGCCCGCCGACGTCGCCAGGTCACCGATCCGGCTGCCGTCCGGGCGCAGATAGCGAAAGACGCCCAGGTGGGCAGGACGCACGCCGTCGATGTCCAACCCGGACAACACGCGGTCCTCGAACGCCCGGGTGACCTCGACCAGCGATCTCAGCAGTAGCCGCGACGACGCTTCCCCGTCCATATTTACCAAGGTAACCTTGGTAAATATGGACGGCAAGACGCTGACCTTCCGGGACGGTCACAGTGTGCAGATCCTCGGCACACTCATCGACGACGACGGCACGCAGCATTTACACCTGCGGCACGAGATCCCGCGGCCCGGACGACTGGCCGGCCCGCACTGGCATCCCGAGCTGGCCGAGACGTTCACCGTGACATCCGGGCGACTGCGCTGTCGGGTCGACCGCCGCACGGTCGTCGTCGGTCCGGGTGAGACCGTCACGGTCCACCCTCGTCAGGTCCACGAGTTCTGGAGCATCGATCCGGACAGCGCGATCGACCACGTCATCACCCCGCCGGGTCGGCACCGCGAGATGTTCGAGACGTGGCACGACCTCGACGCCGCGGGACGCACGAACATGTACGGGGTGCCGCGCAATCCACTGGACCTCGCGCTCTTCTGGGATCTGCAGGACGGCTACCTCGCGGGCATTCCCGTACCACTGCAGAAGGCGATACTGCCGCGTCTTGCCCGCCTCGCCCGGCGGCGCGGCCGGGGCAACGCGCGACACTAGTTGACCGCGAGGAGCGCCTTCTCCCAGAGATCCGAATCGCGCGCCTCACCGGGCCCGAGCATGTCGGCGAAGGTGATGACACCGTCGCGGTCCACCAGGAACGTCGCCCGGTTGGCGTAACCGGAACCCTCGTTGAACACCCCGTAGGTCGAGGCGACCTCACCGTGCGGCCAGAAGTCCGACAGGATCGGGAACAGGAAACCCTGCGCCGACGACCACACCTTGTGCGTCGGCGGCGGACCGACCGAGATGGCGACCGTTCGCAGGCCGTCGCGGACGAACCGGGGCTCGTTGTCCCGGATGTAGCCGAGCTCGCCCTGACAGGTGCCGGTGAACGCCAACGGGAAGAACACCAGCAGCACTTCGCCGTCGGCGCGCAGGGCGCTCAGCGACACCCGCTGGTTGTTCTGGTCGCGGAGTTCGAAGTCGGGCGCCGTCGCGCCGACGCCCAGCGGCCGCGTCGGACCCGCAGGGTCGTCGTCGCTCATGGGCGCTTCCGGGATTTCGGCTGCACCAGCCGAGATCCCGACCATCGCCCGAGGCTGACGACGTTCGTCTGGGTCAGACCCGCCGTCGGCGCGGACTCGGCGATCTCACTGGGATCGACATGCCCGTCGGTGCCGGTCTTCGGCGAGAACACCCAGACGTACCCGTCGTCGGCGAGCGGGCTGATGGCATCCATCAAGGCGTCGACGAGATCACCGTCGCCGTCGCGCCACCAGAGGACGACCACGTCGATGACATCGTCGGCGTCATCGTCGAGCATCTCCTCGCCGATGACATCCTCGATGTCGGCGCGCAGGTCGTCGTCGGTGTCCTCGTCCCAACCGAGCTCCTGCACCACCATGCCGGACGTGAATCCGAGCTTGTGGGCGCTACTGCCCCCAGCGCTGCTGGACTCTGTGGCGGCTACCACCGCGTGCGACCTCCCTGCCAATGCGAATTCGACTGTCAGCTTAGGGAACAGCCTAAATGCTCGAGGTGCAACCCGAACAGGGGTATTGCGGACAGCCGACCGACACCGGCGCGGCGACGTTCATCGGGACCCATTCAGGAGGTGGGCGGTGCCGGGTCGTCGGGAGCGGTGGCCGGTGCGTCCCCCGGCTCCGGGGCGGGTGACGCATCCGACACCGGCGGGATCGGCAAATAGCGCTCGCACGTATCGAGAACTGCCCTCTTGTCCCGAGTCCACTGCACCGCAACGGGATTGAGGCCGGTGAGCCGCCTGTCCCCGATGGCGTCGCCGAGCCGGGCGGTGGAGTCGAGGAACCGTGTCGTCGGCTCCCGAACGTCCTCGGGCGTCTTCTCGGTGAGCTTGCCCCGGATCTGATCGGAGCCGGCGATCAGGCTGGCGCGCGCCTTCTCGTCGAGGTCGCCGACCTCGCCGTAGGCGTGGACCTCACTGAGCCGCTCGACGAACACGTTGTATCCGCGCACCATGACCACCATCGACGACATCGCCTGACGACACAGGTCCACCCCGTCCTGCCTGATGGACGAGGCGATCGACGCCGACCGCTGGGCCTCGTAGGCGGTGACCTCACCCGGGGCGGCCGTGCCGGAACCGTCGATCGGCGACGCACACCCGACCGCGATCAGGGCCAGGACCGCCAGCCCGCCGGCTCGACGCACCGACGGCGTTGTCACGTCGCCGACCACGCCCGCCACGATCCGATCGCCCCGTCCGTGCCGCATCCTTCTCCTGACCCATGAGTAACAAGCATTGAAACGCTACCGCAGGTGAGAGTGTGTGGCAGCAAGCTCGCCCACCCGGTGCCAAGCGCGGTGACATGGGGCACGATGTGAAGTGGGACGTCGCGGTCCCGACATCATCGGAGCGACGCCCGAGTCATCGCACGCCGGACACCACCGTGCACCGGCCGACCGAGGGAGTAGGCATCACAGTGACCGAACAGGCAGAGCACACGACGACCACCGGCGGCAACGGATCGCAGCCGGCCGGCACCGATGGCAACGACGAGAACCGGGTCCGCGTCATCAGGGAGGGTGTGGCGTCCTATCTGCCCGACACCGACCCCGAAGAGACCACCGAGTGGCTCGAATCGATGGATCAACTGATCGCTCACGCGGGCCCGTCCCGGGCCCGGTACCTGATGCTGCGCATGCTGGAGCGCGCCGGCGAGAAGCAGGTCTCCATCCCGTCACTGACCTCCACCGACTACGTCAACACCATCACCACCGAGGTCGAACCCGAGTTCCCCGGCGACGAGGCACTCGAACGCCGTTTCCGTCGCATCCTCCGCTGGAACGCCGCGATCATGGTGCACCGCGCGCAGCGTCCGGGTGTCGGGGTCGGCGGCCACATCTCCACCTACGCGTCCTCGGCCACCCTGTACGAGGTCGGGTTCAACCATTTCTTCCGCGGACTCGATCACCCCGGCGGCGGCGACCACATCTTCATCCAGGGCCACGCTGCGCCCGGCATCTATGCCCGCGCATTCCTCGAGGGCCGCATCGACGAGTCCCGCATGGACGGATTCCGGCAGGAACACAGCCACGCCGGAATGGGCGGTGGACTGCCCTCGTATCCGCATCCACGGCTCATGCCGGACTTCTGGCAGTTCCCGACGGTGTCGATGGGCATCGGTCCGATGAACGCGATCTATCAGGCTCGCTTCAACCACTATCTGCACGACCGTGGCATCAAGGACACCTCGGACCAGCACGTGTGGGCGTTCCTCGGCGACGGCGAGATGGACGAACCGGAGTCGCGCGGCTTCGCGAGCTTCGCGGCGACCGAAGGCCTCGACAACCTGACCTTCGTCATCAACTGCAACCTGCAGCGCCTCGACGGCCCGGTCCGCGGCAACGGCAAGATCATCCAGGAACTCGAGTCGTTCTTCCGCGGCGCCGGCTGGAACGTGATCAAGGTGATCTGGGGCCGTGAGTGGGACAAGCTGTTCTACGGCGACCACGAGGGCGCCCTGGTCAACCTGATGAACTCGACCCCGGACGGCGACTTCCAGACCTACCGGGCCAACGACGGTGCCTTCATACGCGAACACTTCTTCAACCGCGACCCGCGGACGAAGGAACTCGTCAAGGACATGACCGATGCCCAGATCTGGGAGATGAAGCGCGGTGGTCACGACTACCGCAAGGTGCACGCCGCCTATGCCGCGGCGGTCGCCCACAAGGGCCAGCCGACGGTGATCCTGGCGCACACCATCAAGGGCTACCTGCTGGGCACGCACTTCGAGGGCCGCAACGCCACCCACCAGATGAAGAAGCTGACCCTCGACGACCTCAAGGCGTTCCGGGACAACAACCGCATCCCGATCAGCGACGAAGAGCTCGACAAGGACCCGTACCTGCCGCCCTACTACAACCCCGGCCGCGATTCCGAAGAGGTCCAGTACATGCTGGAGCGCCGCAAGGAGCTCGGCGGCTCGCTGCCCGCGCGGCGCACCAAGTCGAAGGTCCTGCGTCCCGATGTCAGCAGGGCACTCAAGACGTCGGGCAAGGGTTCGGGCAAACAGCAGGTCGCGACCACCATGGCACTGGTCCGCATCTTCAAGGACCTGTTGCGCGACAAGGAGATCGGCCATCGCATCGTCCCGATCATCCCCGACGAGGCGCGCACCTTCGGCATGGACTCGTGGTTCCCGAGCCTCAAGATCTACAACCGCAACGGGCAGCTGTACACGTCGGTCGACGCCGAGTTGATGCTGGCCTACAAGGAGAGCTCCGAGGGCCAGATCCTCCACGAGGGCATCAACGAGGCCGGTTCGGCCGGTTCGTTCGCCGCTGTCGGCTCGTCCTACTCCACCCACGACGAGCCGATGATCCCGCTCTACATCTTCTATTCGATGTTCGGCTTCCAGCGCACCGGTGACAGCTTCTGGGCGGCGTCGGATCAGATGGCCCGCGGGTTCGCCATCGGCGCGACAGCCGGTCGCACCACCCTGACCGGTGAAGGCCTGCAGCACGCCGACGGCCACTCGTTGCTGCTCGCGGCGACCAACCCCGCTGTGGTGTCCTACGATCCGGCCTTCGCGTTCGAACTGGGGCACATCATCGCCAACGGGCTCGAGCGGATGTACGGCGAGAACCCGGAGAACATCTACTACTACCTGACGGTGTACAACGAGCCGATCAGCCAGCCGGCCGAACCCGAGAACCTCGATGTCACCGGCCTCCTCAAGGGCATCTATCGGTTCCAGCAGGCACCGGACGGCAAGCAGTTCTACGCCAACATCCTGGTCTCCGGGGTGACGATGCCCGACGCGTTGCGCGCCGCGGAGATGCTGGCCGACGAGTGGAACGTGGGTGCCAACGTGTTCTCGGTGACCTCGTGGAGCGAGCTGGCCCGAGACGGCATCGAGTCCGACCGGCTGGCGCTGCGCGAACCGAACACCGCGAATCCGCGGCCGTATCTGACCGACGTGCTCGCACAGACGGTCGGGCCCTCGATCGGCGTGAGCGACTTCATGCGGGGTGTGCAGGAACAGATCCGCGCCTACGTCCCGGGCACCTACCTGACCCTGGGCACCGACGGGTTCGGTTTCTCCGACACCCGGCCGGCCGCGCGGCGCTTCTTCAACGTCGATGCCGAGTCGATCGTCGTCGGGGTGCTGGTGGGCCTGGCCCGCGACGGGAACATCCCGTTCACGGTCGCGCAGGAGGCGGCCGACAAGTACCAGATCACCGACGTCTCGGCTGCTCCCGAGCAGACCAGCGACCCCGGCGTCGCCTGACCTCCTCCGTTCCGCGTGACCATCGGTGGATGGTCACGCGGGACCGGAGGCATAGATTGAAAAGGTGACCGACGCCCCGCTGAACCCAGAGCCACCACCCGCCGATGTGTTCGGCGAGCGGGGAGCGCATGTCCCCGCGCCGGCGACCGTGCACGACGCACTCCCCGACACGTTGCTGCGCCGGGTGAAGCAGTACAGCGGCCGGTTGGCCACCGAGGCCGTGCACTCGATGCAGGACCAGCTGCCGTACTTCGGCGACCTCGATGCCGCCCAGCGCGCGAGCGTGCAACTGGTGGTCCAGACGGCGGTGGTCAACTTCGTCGAGTGGATTCAGGACCCCGAGGGCAACGTCAAGTTCACGGTGCAGGCGTTTCAGGTGGTGCCGCAGGACCTGGCCCGGCGCATCACCCTGCTGCAGACCGTCGAGATGGTCCGCGTCGCGATGGAGTTCTTCGAGAAGTGGTTGCCGCTACTCGCCCGCAACGACGCGCAGCTGCGGGCGCTGACCGAGTCGGTGTTGCGCTACGGCCGTGAGATCGGGTTCGCCGCGGCGTCCATCTACGCGTCGGCTGCCGAGTCACGTGGTGCGTGGGATTCGCGCCTGGAGGCGCTCGTCGTCGACGCGGTGGTGCGCGGCGACACCGGCCCGCAGCTCCTGTCCCGCGCCGCGGCACTCAACTGGGATTCCGATGCACCCGCAACCGTCATCGTCGGCGCTCCCCCGCCGGAACAGAACGTCTCGGTGCCGTTGGCCATCCACAACACCGCCAAGCAGCACGACCGCTCCGCGTTGTCGGTGGTACAGGGCAAGTTCCTCGTCGCGATCGTCAGCGGGACCATCCGGCCCACCGAGCGTTTCGTGACCGACCTGCTCAAGCACTTCGCCGACGGTCCGGTGGTGATCGGGCCGACGATGCCGAACCTCGGCAGCGCCTACTCGAGCGCCAACGAGGCGATGTCGGGGATCTCGGCGGTGGCGGGCTGGCCGAACGCCCCGCGGCCGGTGCACAGCCTGGAGGTGCTGCCGGAGCGGGCACTCAACGGCGACCAGACGGCGATGACGACGTTGCACGAGCTGTTGGTGCGTCCGCTGGCCAAGGGTGGCAGCACGCTGAATGCAACGCTCGAGGCATACCTGGACTCAGGTGGCTCAGTCGAGAGTTGTGCTCGTCTTCTGTATATACATCCAAATACCGTCCGTTACAGACTGAAAAAAGTTGCAGAAATCACAGGTCGCGATCCGACAAACCCTCGCGACGCGTATGTCCTGAGAGTCGCGGGCACTGTGGGTCGATTGACACACTTCCAAAACGAATCGCACTCATGAGTCACACCAATCACATCAGCCACAGTCCGTTCTAGACGTTTCCGCAGATCAACCCATTCAGAGCACAGTTTGGTAACGCATCTCGGAGTGATGACGAACCAGGTACCCCTTCGGTGAACTTTGTGGAAACCCCACAAATCCACACCACAAGGTTCATGGGCCTCAACACCCACAAAACCCGCCCGGACGGTGTTCTCTGGTCACGTGCTCACGATGCTTGCGCCCGGCCAGGGCTCTCAGACACCAGGGATGCTGACCACATGGTTGGAACTCGCGGGTGCGCGTGACCAACTCGCCACGTGGTCCAAACTGACCCGCCTCGATCTCGAGCGGCTCGGCACCACCGCGACCGCGGAGGAGATCACCGATACCGCGGTGACTCAGCCGCTCGTCGTCGCCTCCGCGCTGCTCGCCTTCGACGAGCTGCACAAGCGGTCCGAACTGCCCGCGGACGCGATCGTCGCCGGCCACTCCGTCGGTGAGCTCGCGGCCGCCGCGATCACCGGGGTCATCAGCGCCGACGAGGCCGTCTCGCTGGCCGCGATCCGCGGCGCCGAGATGGCCAAGGCCTGTGCGCTCGAGCCCACCACCATGGCTGCCGTGCTCGGGGGCGACGAAGCCGAGGTGCTCGCCCGCCTCGACGAGCTCGACCTCGTCCCGGCCAACCGCAACGCCGCAGGCCAGATCGTGGCCGCCGGCAAGGTCGCGGCGATCGAGGAGCTCATCGCGAATCCGCCCGCCAAGGCCCGGATCCGCAAGCTCGCCGTCGCCGGCGCGTTCCACACGCGTTTCATGGCCCCGGCCCAGGACGCCGTCGCCGAGGCGGCGGCCAACATCGTGCCCGCCGAGCCGGCGCGCACATTGCTCTCCAACTCCGACGGCCGACCGGTGACCAGCGGTGCCGACGCACTGAACAAGCTCGTCGCCCAGGTGACGCAGCCGGTCCGCTGGGACCTGTGCTCGGCGTACATGCGCGAGCAGGCCACCACCGCCATCGTCGAACTGCCCCCGGCCGGGACCCTGGCGGGCATCGCGAAACGCGAGCTGAAGGGCACACCCACGCTCGCCCTCAAGGATCCCGACGGCCTCGACGCCATCACCGAACTTGGATAGCGGTCACGGCGCCAGACCGTGACCCCCGGAAAACCGGTTCGCCGGTTGTCCAAGCCCTCGTGGGCGGGGTGCTCACGAGTGCTCCGGATCGAATAGAGCACTGCATTCGCAGAAGCATTGCACTACACAGAAGGGAACCACACAGTGGCTGCCACCCAGGAACAACTCATTGCCGGCATCGCCGAGATCATCGAGGAAGTCACCGGCATCGAGCCGTCCGAGGTGACCATGGAGAAGTCGTTCGTCGACGACCTGGACATCGACTCGCTGTCGATGGTCGAGATCGCTGTCCAGACCGAGGACAAGTACGGCGTGAAGATCCCGGACGAGGATCTCGCCGGCCTGCGGACCGTGGGTGACGCCGTCGCCTACATCCAGAAGCTCGAGGCCGAGAACCCCGAGGCCGCGGCTGCCATCCAGGCCCAGGTCGAGGCAGACAAGAACTCGTGAGCTCCCCGTCCCTCCGCGAATACTCCACGCTGGGCGGGAACTTCCCGAGCGTGGTGGTCACCTCGATGGTCGCCACCACGTCTCTGGGTGAGGACCTCGACAGCACGTGGAAGAATCTGCTTGCGGGTGGGTCGGGTATCCGGGAACTCACCGATCCCTTCGTCACCCAGTACGGCGAACTGCCGTGCCGGGTCGGCGGACGCCTTCTGGCGGACCCGGCCGAAGAGGTCACCCGCGTCGAAGCACGCCGTATGGCCTACGTCGAGCGCATCGCCCACGTGATGAGCAAGCGCCTGTGGGCCCACGCCGGCGAGCCCGAGGTCGACCCGGACCGCCTCGCGGTCGTGTTGGGCACCGGCCAGGGCGGCGGCGACGCGATGGTCGACGCCGTGAAGGCGATCGAGGAGTCCGGCAACTACCGCAAGGTCTCTCCGCTGGCCGTCTCGATGGCGATGCCGAACGGACCCGCCGCGGTCGTCGGACTCAACGTCGGCGCGCGTGCCGGTGTGATCACCCCCGTCTCGGCGTGTTCGTCGGGTGCCGAGGCGATCGCACACGCGTGGCGGCACATCGTCATGGGCGACGCGGACATGGTGGTGACCGGCGGTGTGGAAGGACACATCGACGCGATCCCGATCGCCGCGTTCTCGATGATGCGGGCGATGAGCACGCGCAACGACGATCCGGCCGGCGCGTCGCGTCCGTTCGACAAGGATCGCGACGGATTCGTGTTCGGTGAGGCCGCCGCGATGCTCGTGCTGGAACGTGAGGAGCATGCCCGTGCCCGTGGCGCGCACATCCATGCGCGTGTCCTCGGTGCAGGCATCACGTCCGACGGCTTCCATCTGGTCGCCCCTGACCCCAGTGGCCAGGGCAACGCACGGGCGATGACCCGCGCGATCCAGACGGCCGGGCTCACCAAGGCCGACATCACCCATGTCAACGCGCACGCCACGGCGACACCGATCGGTGACACCGCCGAGGCCGTGGGCATCAACATGGCCGTCGGTCAGCACGCAGCGGTCTATGCGCCGAAGTCGGCGCTGGGTCACTCCATCGGCGCAGTCGGGGCGCTGGAGTCGGTCCTGACCATCAAGAGCGTGGAGGAGGGGGTCATCCCGCCGACGCTCAACCTGGAGAACCAGGACCCCGAATGTGATGTCGACGTCGTGCACGGTGAGGCCCGCTACGGGCAGATCGACTACGCGTTGAGCAACTCGTTCGGGTTCGGTGGGCACAACGTGGCGCTCACCTTCGGTCGCTACTGACGCACCCGACACCACAGGAGACCCCGTTGACCACATTGGCTCCCATCACCGGCCGTGAGGAGGCAGCGGATCCCCGGGATCCGTTGCTGCGGTTGACCAACTTCTTCGACGAAGGGACCGTCTCGCTGCTGCACACCCGCGACAAGTCGGGCGTGCAGGCGGCGATCGGTCTGGTCGACGGCGTACGGACGGTCTCCTATTGCACCGATGGCACCGTGATGGGCGGTGCCATGGGTGTGGTGGGGTGCGCGCATATCGTGAATGCGATCGACACCGCCATCACCGAGCAGGCCCCCGTCGTCGGGATCTGGCATTCCGGTGGCGCCCGCCTGGCCGAGGGTGTCGAAGCCCTGCACGCGGTCGGCGGCGTGTTCGAGGCGATGGTGCGGGCCTCCGGCTACGTACCGCAGATCTCGGTGGTCGTCGGCTTCGCGGCCGGCGGAGCCGCCTACGGCCCGGCGCTGACCGACGTGGTGATCATGGCCCCCGCCGGCCGTGTGTTCGTCACCGGGCCGGACGTGGTCAAGAGCGTCACCGGCGAATCGGTGGACATGGAGACGCTCGGCGGTCCCCACACCCACGGCAAGAAGTCGGGCGTCAGCCACATCACCGCGGACTCCGAACCGGACGCCTACTGGCGTGCTCGCCGCCTGGTGTCGACGTTCAGCAGGCAGGGCCATTTCAACCGTGAGCAGGCCGAGGCGGGCGACACCGATCTCAAAGCCCTGCTGCCGGAATCGAATCGGCGCGCCTACGACGTGCACCCCGTCGTCGAGCATCTCCTCGACACCCAGCTCGCCGCCGACCACGAGACCGAGATCTCCAGTTTTGAAGAGCTGCAGGCGAAGTGGGCGCCGAACATCGTCGTCGGCTTCGGCCGGCTGGCCGGCCGCAGCGTCGGCGTGATCGCCAACAATCCACTGCGCATGGGCGGGTGCCTCAACTCCGAGAGTGCCGAGAAGGCGTCCCGATTCGTCCGCCTGTGCGATGCGTTCGGTATCCCGTTGATCGTCATCACCGATGTGCCGGGCTATCTGCCCGGCGTCGGACAGGAATGGAACGGCGTGGTCCGCCGCGGGGCGAAGCTGTTGCACGCCTTCGCCGAGTGCACCGTCCCACGAATCACCTTGGTGACCCGAAAGATCTACGGCGGCGCCTACATCGCGATGAACTCCCGCGCGCTCGGCGCGACGGCGGTGTTCGCCTGGCCCGGCTCCGAGGTCGCCGTCATGGGCGCCAAGGCCGCGGTCGGCATCCTGCACAAGAAGGCCCTGGCCGCAGCACCGGACGATGAGCGCGAGGCCCTGCACGACCGCCTGGCCGCCGAACACGAGGCGATCGCCGGTGGTGTGGGCCGCGCCCAGTCGATCGGCGTGGTCGACGACGTGATCGACCCCGCCACCACGCGCAGCCGCATCGCCGAGGCGCTCGCCGCCGCCCCCGCGCGTCGCGGTCGGCACAAGAACATTCCGCTCTGACCGGGTCCTCCCGGTCCCTGAGGAACCCCATAGCGCCCCACCGCCGATCGAGTGTCCCGCGTGGTCGAGTCACCGGAGCGCCCCACCGCCGATCGAGTAGCCCGGAGCGCTAGCGGAGGGCGTATCGAGATCACCTGCCCGTACCGAGATCTCGATACGGCTCCTCGCTGCCGCTCGTCACCTACTCGATCAGCGAGAGGTTGCCGTACCCACGCGTGAGCGAGAGGTTGCCGTGCCCACGCGTCAGCGAGATGTCGCCGTGCCTTCGCGATCAGCAGAGGTGTGTCGCTACCCCACCCGCTGCTGCAACCAGGTGACCTCGGCGCCTGCGCCGCCCATCCGGTAGGGCTCGAGCGCGTCGTCCCACGCCGTCCCGAGGGCGGCTTCCAGATCGCCGGCGAGACCGATGCTGTCGGGTTGACGGTCGATCAGTGCGCGCAACTGGAGTTCGCCGATCACGACGTCACCGTTGGCGCTCGTCGAGCCACGCCACAGTCCGAGACCGGGCACGTAGGAGAAGCGTTCGCCGTCGACACCGTCGCTGGCGTTCTCGGTCACCTCGAAGCGCAGGCCCGACCACTCACGCAGCGCTGTTACCAGGCGCGCGGCAGTACCGACCGGCCCCGTCCAGTCCACGGTGGCACGTTGCATCCCGGGGTCGGCCTCTTGCGCCGACCACTTCAGGTTGGCCCGCGCATTAAGGGTCGACGACAGAGCCCACTCCACATGCGGGCACAGCGCCACCGGCGCCGAGTGGATGTACACCACGCCAGTCGTCATGTCCGCAAACTGATTCAGATTGCGCACCTTGTTCACCTCCGGTCTCGACGAGGAACGTCTTCCCCAACACACCTCGCGAACCGGATATCACACTTGTGAGGACGATTGTGCCTCATGTTGCACGTGTTGCGCTAGTTTCTGGAGTGCATTCTCAGGTTTTGGTCCTCGAATTCAGCTCGGCGACGACCGTGTCGTTGAACTCGCTCCACAGCGGCTTCGCCCACGCGCCGAACGCCCGGTCGGTCAAGACGACACACGCCGCCTCCAGGTCGGGATCGACCCACAGAAAGGTACCCGTCTGTCCGAAGTGACCGAAGGTGGACGGAGAGTTGGTGGTTCCGGTCCAATGCGGCCGCTTGTCCGACCGGATCTCGAATCCGAATCCCCAGTCGTTGGGTCGGTGCTTGCCGTAGCCCGGGACGAAGCCGTCGAGACCGGGGAACTGCACCGATGTCGCGGCGGCGAACAGTTGCGGAGACACCAGGGTCGGCGACAACAGCTCGGCGGCGAATCGCGCGAGATCGGCCACCGAGGACCGCGCGCCGTGGCCGGCCGGTCCGGCCAACGTCGTCGACCCCAGGCCGAGCGGTTCCGCGACGGCCTGGTGCAGGTAGTCGGCGAACCCGATGTCAGTGGCAGCCTCGACGGTGTCGGCCAACACCTCGAAACCGGCGCTCGAGTAAATCCGTTGGGTCCCCACGTCGGCCGCGACGTCGCGGCTGTCGAACGCCAACCCCGAGGCATGGGCGAGCAGATGCCCGACGGTCGCGCCCGGAGGGCCTGCGGCGTCGTCGAGGTCGACGGCCCCCTCCTCCACCGCGACGAGAACGGCCTCGGCCACCAGCAATTTGGTGACCGAGGCCAGTTCGAAGACCTGCTCGGGGTCGCCGTGGTAGGCCACGACACCGCTCGAGGTGATGATGGCGGCCGATGCGTGATCGACCGGCCACGTCGCTAGGGCATCCAGTGCAGACACATGGCAACCCTACCGATGCCGCACGTCAGCGGTCGGCGTCGGTGTAGCGGATCACGCCGCGGATGTTCTTGCCGTCGAGCATGTCCTGGTAACCCTCGTTGATCTGGTCCAGGCGGTACCGGCGGGTGATCATGTCCTCGATGTTGAGCTTGCCCATGCGGTACATCGACAGCAACTGCGGGATGTCGAGCTTCGGGTTCGCGCCGCCGAAGATGGTGCCCTGCAGGTTCTTCTGCAGCAGGGTCAGCATCGCGAGGTTCAGCGTGACCTCGCTCTCCATCATGTTGCCCATACCGGTCAGCACGCAGGTGCCCGCCTTGGCGGTGATGCCCATCCACGTGTCGACGTCCTTGCCGTGGACCTCGCCGACGGTGACGATCACCTTGTGGCACATGTGCCCAGCGGTGAGTTCGGCGATACTCATCGCTGCCTCCTCCACCGAGGCGAAGGCGTGGGTGGCGCCGAACTTCATGGCCTGCTCACGCTTCCACTCCACCGGGTCGATCGCGATGACGTTGCGTGCTCCGGAGATGACCGCGCCCTGCAGCGCGGCGGTCCCCACGCCCCCGACGCCGACGATGGCCACGTCCTCCCCGGGTCGCACGTCACCACTGCGCGTCGACGACCCGTAGCCGGTCGGGATGCCACAACCACACAGGGCGGCGACCTCGAACGGGATGTCCTTGTCGATCTTCACCGCCGACGCCTCGTGGACGACCATGTACGGCGAGAAGGTGCCGAGCAGCGTCATCGGGTAGACGGGCTCACCCTTGGCGGTGTGGATGCGGAAGGTGTTGTCGGACACCGCCTCACCCTGGAGGAGCATGGCTCCGAAATCGCACAGGTTGGCCAGTCCGCCCTTACATGACGGGCACTTGCCACAGGAGGGGATGAACGAGAGCACGACGTGATCGCCCACCTCGAAGTCGGTGACGCCCTCGCCGACCGCTTCGACCACACCGGCACCTTCGTGGCCGCCGAGGATCGGGAACCCGGCCATTGGGATGCCACCGGTCATCAGATGGTGATCGGAGTGGCACATACCGGCCGCTTCCATCCTGATCTTGATCTCGCTCCGCTGCGGATCGCCGATCTCGATCTCCTCGATCTCCCACGGCTTGTTGTTCTCCCGCAGCAGTGCGCCTTTGGTCTTCACTTCGCATCCTCCACTTCTGACGGCGTTCGGCCCGACGGTAGTCGCCCCCCGGTGTCACGCCGACGACCTAGGAGAGACCCTAGTCACTTTCCGGGAAAAATGGAACGTGTTCTAGTTCGCTTGGTGGATTCGGGTGGAGACGACGAACGGACCGTGTGCACTGCCCCGAGTGCACACGGTCCGCTCACACGTGCCGGGTCGGCGCCACGACCCGGCGACAGATCACTTGGCCAGGCCGGCGTCCTTGCTGCCGTAGGACGAACGCAACGTCGGCTTGACCACCTTGCCGCCGGCGTTGCGCGGCAGTTCGTCGACGATGACGAGATCCTTCGGGTGCTTGAAGCGCGCCAGGTTCTCGTTCAGGTACGGTTCCATCTCCTCGAGCGTCAGGTCCTCGACGCCTTCGGCGAGCACGACGACGGCCACGGGCACCTCACCCCACTTCTCATGTGCGCGACCGATGATCGCCGCCTCGGCGATCTTCTCGTGCCCGAAGAGGGCATTCTCGACCTCGGCGCAGTAGATGTTCTCGCCACCGGAGATGATCATGTCCTTGGCCCGGTCCACGACGTAGAGGAAGCCCTCGTCGTCCTCACGGACCAGGTCGCCCGAGTGGAACCAGCCGCCGTGGAACGCGTCGGCCGTACCCTGCGGGTTCTGCCAATAACCCTTCATCATGTTCGGGCCGCGGTACACGATCTCGCCGACCTCACCACGCTTGACGTCGTTCATCTCCGGGTCGACCACACGCGCGGTCACCGCGGGCACGACCTTGCCGATCGACCCGATCTTGCGCAGTGCGTCCTTGCCCTCGAGCACACACGTGATCGGCGACATCTCGGTCTGGCCGAAGACGGCGACGTTGATGGCGTCCGGGAAGGTCTCGCTCATCGCGCGCAGCACCGTGTCCGAGGCCGGGGCGGCACCCCAGCTGATGACCCGGAGGTTCAGCTTGCGCGGCTTTGCCTGCTGGGCGGCGCACACCGCCTGCCACTGAGCAGGCACCAGGAAGATCGAGGTGGTGCCCTCGCGCTCGAGGGTGTCGAGCATGTCGTTCGGATCGAACGCACCGAGCGGATGGATCACCGACAACGCACCCATGTAGAACAGCGGCGTCATCGCGCCGAGGCCGGCGATGTGGAACATCGGTGCGACGCAGGCACCGATGTCGTCGGGGCGGGTCTGCAGTGCCTGCAGGCAGGTCACGGCCTGCGCCTGCAGATTCTGGTGGGTCAGCATGGCGCCCTTGGGCTTACCGGTGGTGCCCGAGGTGTACATGATGAGGGCGACGGTCTCCTCCGGGATGTCGATGTCCTGCAGGTCCGATGCGTCCTCGGCCATCAGGGCCTCGTACTTCAGGTGCGCCTCGTTGTCGGTGTCCCCGACCACGATCGTCGAGTCGATCGCCCCGGTGGATGCACTCACAGCGTCGGCGAGCGGCGCCAGCAGGGACTCGGTGATGATCACCTTCGCGCCGCTG
This sequence comes from Gordonia prachuapensis, assembly GCF_036350515.1. Taxonomy (NCBI): domain Bacteria; kingdom Bacillati; phylum Actinomycetota; class Actinomycetes; order Mycobacteriales; family Gordoniaceae; genus Gordonia; species Gordonia prachuapensis. The sequence goes on from NZ_JAZDUE010000006.1 coordinate 234,701, forward strand.
TCGGCGACCAGGAACGCGATCTCGGCCGGGCTCATCCGGACGTTCACCGGCACCGGGATGGCCCCGATCAGGTTGGCGCCCAGGGTCGCCTCGACATACTCCGTGCGGTTGAGCATGACCAGCAGGATCCGGTCGCCGAAGCCGACACCACGCCGGGTCAATGCCGCGGCGAACGCCCGTGTGCGCTCATCGAGCTGACGCCAGGTGGTCACCTGACCGAGGAACTTCAGCGCGGGACCGTCCGGCGTCATGAAGGCGTGACGCCGCACCTGGTTGTTCCAGTGGTTGCGGCGTGAGCGCAGCGGCTCGGTGGTGAGGTCGCTGGCCGAATCGATGGTGGCGGTCATGTGGGTCTTCCTCCGTTCGTGCGACTGCTGAACCGGTCGCGTTTCATGTTGAGTACGTGGGAATCTCAGGATGGAGAGGTCAGGACTTGCTGCTGCCGGCGAATGCGGCCATCGCGGCCTGGAACTCGGCCGATTGCAGCAGCTCGGTCTGCCCGTCCAGTTCGCGGTCGAGGGCCGCCTCGAAGTCACCCATCGTGTGGGCGTCGAGCGCGGCCTTGGTCAGCCGCAACGCACTCGCCGAGGTTCCGACGAGTTTGCCGACGGCCTTGTCCACCTTCGCGTCGAGAGCTTCCCGGTCGGCAACCAGGCCACTGAGCAGTCCGGCGCCGAATGCCTCTGCCGCGGGTAGCTTCTCGCCGAGCAACGCCATGGCGTTGGCGCGGGCACGCCCGACCGACGCCGCAACCGACATCGACGCACCACCGTCGGGCATGAGTCCGATGTTGATGAAGGCCAACAGGAAGTAGGACCGCTCGGTCGCGAAGACGAGGTCCGACGCGAACGCCAGGGATGCGCCGATGCCGACGGCCGGGCCGTCGACCGCGGCGATGACCGGGGCCCGCACCGACCGAACCGCCCGTGCGAGGTCGGATCCCGACGAGATCACCCCGCGCGCCTGGGTGGCGTCGAGGCCCCCGGTCGGATTCCCACCGGCCGCCTGGGCGATGTCGATCACGTCGGCACCGGTACTGAAACTGCCCCCGACACCGTCGATGACCACCACCCGCACGTCGTCACGCTGCGACCACTCGCCGAGCGCTTCCATGATCGTGGCCGACGCCGCGCCGTTCAGCGCGTTCATCCGATGCTGTCGATCGATCTCTATTCGGGCCACACCTCGGGCATCCACTTCGGCCCGAACCTCGTCGACGACGGCTTCGTTGTCACTCACTGCTCGCCTCACCCCTCCGGCTCTGTCGTGCCCGCCTGTCGCAGGTGGGTCGACGCCAACATTACTATCACAGTGCGATCTAGATCACGAGAATACTCGTTAACTTTTTTCCTCACGCATGGGCATCGTGCTGGGCTTTTGTTCGACAGATGCGAATCGACCGTGGAGAAGATCGACTCCGGCTAAGCTCGCATCCCATGGCTTCCCGTTCGTCGACCCCGACCGCGTCGGAGGGCCGCGCGCCCCGCCGCCGTCCGGCCGACCGGCGCGAGGTCATCCTGCGCGTCGCAGCCAAGGCGTTCAGTGACAGCGGATATCACGCCGTGCGTCTCGACGACATCGCCGAAGCCGCGGGGATCTCCGCGCCCGCGCTGTATAGGCACTTCCCGAACAAGTACGCACTGTTCGCCGAGACCGCCCGCTCCTTGGCGGACGCCCTGGCGACCGCCACCGCCGCCGTGCCGGTGACCCCCGACGATCCGGCGGGTGAGTTACGCGCACTGCTGGCCGCCTTGACCGCGGCCGCCGTGGCGAACCGCCGCACCGGTGGGATCTATCACTGGGAAGCCGACTATCTCGAGGACGACGACGCGCAGTACGTCCGGGCGATCGTGGTCGCCCAACACCGGCGGATGCGCGGGGCTCTGCTCGGGTGCCGCCGAGATCTCGACCACACCTCGGCAGACCTGATCACCGCCGCGATGACCAGCGTGGTGGCCAGCCCCGCGACCCACCGGACGGTGATGTCGGCGCGACAGATCGTCGATCTGATCACGGACGCGGCGACACGCTTGTCCGACGTCGAGTTGCCGCCCGGATCGTCACCCCCCACCGAATCGACGGGCGGTCTGTCTCCGACGTCGAAACGCGAAGTGTTGCTGGCCGAATCGATCCGCCTGTTCGCGGCGCGCGGGTTCCACGACGTGACGATCGACGACATCGCCCGAGCCGCCGACCTGCCACCGTCGGGCGTGTATCGGCACTTCGAGAGCAAGGCCGCGATCCTGCAGGCAACCTTCTGGCGCGCCTCCGACCGCGTCACCACCCTGATCGCGGACGCCTTGTCACGGGCCGGCACACCCCGCGAAGCGATCGTCGCCCTCGTCAACGCGTATATCGACATGTGCTGTACCGACAACGACATCCTCGCCGTCTACTCGCGCGAGATCGGCAACATCGAGGCCCGGCAGCGAACAGAACTACGCAGTCAGCAGCGCATCAACGTCGAGGAGTGGGCAGCGTGGTTGACCCGCGACCGGCCCGAGCTGTCGCCTGCGCAGGCGAGGTTCCTGGTACAGGCGGCGCTCAACGTCATCATGGATCTCACCCGTTCACACCGCGATCCCAGCCCGGACCGCATCTCGACCCTCGGGCTTCGCATCCTGCTCGGCGAGACCGTAACGACCAACTCAGACCGTGTCCACGCCGGCGAGTAGCCATCGGCCGTCTTGGCGCTCCAGCGTCACCTTGACCCGGGATTGGTACGGAATGCCTTCGGGCAGCTCCGAACTCACCTCCGGCGAGGTGACCGTCTGGTCCAGCGTGACCAACACCACCGCCTCGTCGTCCGACAGCGACTGCACCCCGGCGTCGTTCGACACCGCCCGGGACACGCCCCGCACCGACGCGTTGCCGCGGCGAGCGTCCTGCGACGACGTGATGTACGTGTTCGCGAACTCGGCTGTCGAGATCTCCCGGATCCGTCGATCCAGGTCGTCGTAGCGGGCCGGGTCATAGGTCGCGATGACCGCGGCATACTCGCGGGCGAGATCCATGACCTCAGACCGTGTGGCCTGCGAGGGTCCGGCCTCCTCGGCACGATTCTCCGCCTGCACCCACTTCGTCGCGAAGAACGCCGTGGACGCGGCGAACACCACGACCAGCACACCCAATGCGAGAACCAGGACGCGCGGCCGCCCCCGGCGAACTCGTGGGGCCGCGACGTCGCGCGCCTCGTCGTCGTCGACGATGCCCGGACGCCGCCCACGCCGCCGCCGGAGCCACCCGGGCCGATCGGCCTCCGCCCGCAAGCGGTCCCGGGTCGATCGATTCACCTCGAGGAACCGCTCACCGTCGAGGGACGTGACCTCGTCCGGTGCGGAGACATCCTGCGTCGGCCGTTCGTCGGGCGGCGCAGATCGTTGGGACTTGGGCATGCGACCAATGTAGCGACCGTGCGCTGTGGCACAGCTCACGCCATTCCCTATCAAATATATGTGATGTGATACTTTCGATGCCGACAAGAGTTCAGACTCACTCCTGAATCACGAGAGGTCCGATCCCACGATGGTGTCCTTCACCGACGAGCAGACCGCATTCGCCAAGGCCATTGCCGACTTCTGTCAGCGCGAGGCCGGCACGCGCGAACAGCGCGACGCGCTCACCGACAACGGCGCAGAACTGCATTCGCAGGAGCTCTACGTCAAGATGGCGCAGCTGGGCTGGACCGGCATCGTCGTGCCCGAGGAGTTCGGCGGCGCGGGCGCCGGAAACGTCGAGATGTGCATCCTGCTCCAGGAAGCGATGCGCGGAAACGCCCCCATCGGGGGTATCGGTCCGACGCTGATCACCGCGGCCGCCTACGAGAAGTTCGCCGACGACCAGCTCAAGAAAGAAGTACTCGCCGGCGTCGTCGAGGGCGACTCGCTGTCGATCTCGATGTCGGAACCGGAGGCCGGCTCCGACGTCGCGAACCTGAGTTGCCGCGCCGAGAAAGTCGACGGCGGCTGGGTCATCAACGGGCAGAAGACCTGGTGCTCGAACGCGCACTTCGCCAAGTCCATCCTGCTGATCGCACGCACCGAGAAGACGGACAAGAAGCACGAGGGACTGACCCAGTTCCACATCCCGGCAGGCACGCCCGGGCTCGAGATCAAGGGCATCGACACCCTCGGCGGCCGAGAGGTCAACGACCTGTACTTCACCAACTGCGAGGTCCCCGATTCGGCCGTCGTCGGACAGGTCGGCAACGGCTGGAATCAGCTGATGGCCGGGCTCAACACCGAACGGCTCATCCTCGCGGCGATGCAGCTCGGGGTGGCCGAGCGCTCGTTTGCCGACACGCTGGCCTTCATCACCGAGCGCAAGCAGTTCGGCCGACCGATCGGGACGTTCCAGGCCATGCGTCACCGGATGGCCGATCTGGCGACGGAGATCGAGTGCACGCGTCAACTCGTCTATGCGGTCGCCAAGGAAGCCGACGACAATCCCACCAAGCTGTTGCCGCGGGAGGCGTCGATGGCGAAGCTCAAGGCCACCGAGACCTCGAAGCGTATGACGATCGACGCGATGCAGATGATGGGTGGTTACGGCTACGCAACCGAATTCGACGCAGAGCGATTGATGCGTGGTGCGATCATCTCGACGGTCTACGGTGGCACAAATGAGATCCAGCGCGACATCATCGGCAAGACCTTCGGGCTCTGAGGGCGCGCCGCGGGCGAAGGCGTCCCCTCGTCTGCGGCGCAGGCCCCAGCTGTCCGAAGAGGTCGCGGCGCACCTGCGGGGGCAGATCATGACCGCGGCGATCCGGCCGGGCGAGTATGTGCGGATGGACGAGACCGCCGAACGGCTCGGGGTGAGTGTGACGCCCGTCCGCGAGGCCCTGCTCACACTGCGCGGCGAGGGGATGGTCAATCTCGCACCCCATCGCGGGTACATCGTCGCCGAGCTCAGCCGCACCGATGTCGAGGATCTGTTCTGGTTGCAGGGTGAGATCGCGGTCAAGCTCGCGCTCCGTACCGCTGCCGCCATCACCCCTGAGCAGATCGCCGATCTCGAGTGGCACAACCAGCAGTTACGCAGCGCTCTCGGGGCCGGGGACAGCAGTCAGGTGGCCGGGGCCGAGTTCGAATTCCATCGCGTGCACAACCACATCGCGTCGGGCGGCAAGCTGGCCTGGTTCCTGCTGAGCGCCACCCGCTACACACCCGCACAGCTGTATGCGACCGACCCGGACTGGGGCGAGGTCGCCGTGGATTCACATGCGAAGCTGATCGAGGCCTACCGGACCGGCGACCGCGAGCAGGTTGTCGAGCAGACCCGGCGTCAGTTCCTCGACGGCGCAGCACGGCTGACCCGACACCTCGAGTCGACCGGCATCTGGGAGGACGCCACCGACGACGGGTGACGAGCCGGCCGCAGACGCGCCGAACAGCCAGGCGAGCGGCGTCGACGGAGCGTCGACTGAGCGATCGGACGAGTGTCGGGTACTCTCGTCTTGTGCGCCGCCCAGGGCGGGGCAGGTCACCCCCGACGACCTGCCCCGCCCTGGGCGGCGCCGGCCGTTTGAGAGGTCTCCGGACCCGCCGCGGCCCGACGACGTCGCGGTGCCCCACGAGACGAGAGGTGCACTCGAGATGGATTCCGCCGACACCGACGCGAATCTCCGCGACCCTTCGGCCGTCGACCGACGTGGCGGCGGCGAGCGCCTCGCCTGGTGGGAAAGCCGCACCGAATGGCCGCTCGTCGCGATGGCATTGCTGTTCCTCGCCGCGTACTCGGTCCAGGTCCTCGCCAACCCGAGCGACACCGTCGACACGATCCTCGATGTCGTCATCTTCGCCTCGTGGGTCTGCTTCGCCATCGATTACGTCGTCCGTCTCTCGGTGGCGCCACACCGCGGATCGTGGTTCATCCGCCACCTCGCCGATCTGGCCATCGTGGTCCTGCCGATGCTGCGGCCGCTGCGACTCCTCCGACTGCTCATCCTCGTCGGCGTGTTGCAGAAGGCGCTCGGCAGCGCGATCCGTGGGCGGGTGGTGCTCTACACCGCGGCCAGCGCGATGTTGCTCATCTATGTGGCGTCCTTGGCCATCTACGAGACCGAGGGGCAACTACCCGATGCCACCATCACCTCGTTCGGTGACGCGGTGTGGTGGTCGATGACGACGGTCACCACGGTCGGCTACGGCGACTACTCGCCCATCACCCTCACCGGCCGCGTCATCGCCGGGTTCCTGATGCTGGGCGGGATCAGTGTGATCGGTGTCGTCACCGCGACCATCGCGTCCTGGATCGTCCAGCGTGTCGCCGACGACGACGAAGCCAACTCGGCGGCCACCTCCGCCGAACTCCAGTTGCTCCGTGCCGAGGTCGCAGATCTTCGCCGGGACCTCGCACGCCACCGGGAGGCGGCGGAGGTCTGACCCTCAGATGCTGCCGAGGTCGGTGGACACCCAATGCTGTGGCCGGAGTACGACTTTCGTCTGGTCTCCGTGGTCGTCCATGGCGAAGTCGACGTACCCGGTGACCTTGTCCGCGGGAAGGTAGCGGGCCGCCATTTCGGTGAGGTGCTCGCGGGTGCCCTCGGTGTAGTCGACGACCTCCCCCGACACGGCGACGTAGCGGATCGTCGGTTCCAGGGTCTCGACCATCAGGGTGCATCGACCCGCTGCCCGGATCAGTTCGATCTTGCGCGATGTGGTGCCGGTGAGGAACCAGGGGCGACCGCCGGGCTCGTACTGATACCAGATCGGCACGACGAGCGGCGCACGGTCGGGCCCCGCCTCGACTGCCAGCGCCGCGATGTGCGGTTGTGACAGGAATTCTTCGCGTTCGGAGGTGGAGAGAGCCATGTCACACACGGTAGACCGGGCCTCCGACAACGGATACGACAAACGCCCGCCACCTGCGGTGACGGGCGTTGACGTTTGCTCCCCCAACTGGACTCGAACCAGTAACCGTTCGATTAACAGTCGAATGCTCTGCCAATTGAGCTATGGGGGAATGCTCTCGAACCGACTGCTGACTCTAGCGCATGGACGCACCGGAGAACAAAACGCCTGCGCGAGTGTTCTCCGGTGGGTCCTACCTGCGTCGATCTGTAACTCAGTGTCCCGCCACGACGTCCGCCTCGTCGACGGTGCGCGGGGTGCGGGCGTTCGGCAGGAACCAGTAGGCGATGCACACGACACCGAAGAGCACGTAGCCCAGCGACACCTCCGGGCTCGCGGCCCAACTCACCTCCGGCGCATGGATCAGGCCGACGAATGACATCACCGCACCGACCCCGCAGGCGATGGCGGCGAAGTGGAACTTCTTGTCCAGGATGAACGTGACGATGGTGCCCAGGACAAGTCCAACGAGGACCGCGCCCTCACCCAACGTCTTCAGTCCCTCGTACACGAGCCCGGCGTTGCCGAGCGCCTCGGCGCCGACTTCCTCGGCCGTGGTCCCGGCCGCACTCAGCGCGTTGTCGATCATGCCCCTACCCCACTCCGCCAGGTTGGGCAGGATGGCCGCGACCACCGCGATGGCGTGGATACGGGGCACCGCCTGGAACGCCTGCGCACCGATCAGCAGGCCGATGTAGAGCAGGATGGGCACGATCGCCGGAACCGGCAGCAGGGCCTCGAGGACCCCGAACAGTCCGACGAAGCAGAGCACGCCGATGACCGCCCCACTGGCCAGCGAGTAGCTCGCGCGCCCGCCTGCGTCCTTCCACCCCGGGTGTCCGATGTACACGGCGGGCGGGAACGGTGAGCCGAATGCCGCGCCGACACAGGCGCCTGCGCCGTCGGCCAGCAGCACACTGCGCAGGTTGTAGTTGTCCCCGGCGGCCGCGGCACTCTCCACGTTGCTCATCGCCTCGGTGAAGTTGTAGACGCCGAGCGGGATGGCCGTACCGAGCAGTGGCGCCAGGTCACCGAGGCCGGAGAACAGCATGTCGAAACGTTGGTCGGGTATTCCGATCGCGATGTCGGAGACCGCCTGCTCGAGGTCGGGCACCGACATGTACCCACCGATCCAGCCGATCGCCGTACCGACCAGCAGCGCGGCGAGTCCGACGGGAATGTTCCCCGGCAGCTTCACGTCGGTGAAGAATCCGATCAGGATGATCGCCAGCACCGGTAGACCGATCCACGCGACCTCCCACATCTGCGCGGCCGGACGCATCGAGATGAAGGTGATGGAGATGCCCGCGAGCGTGCCCAGCATGGCCGCACGCGGGGTCAACTTGCGGACGTACGGGCCGACGAAGGCGCCGATCATGACGATCACGCCGATCATGAACGCCCAGGCCAGGCCGGCCTCCCACGCCTGCATCGCGTCACCACTGGCCAGGAACACCGGGAGCATGACGACGAAGACGACGATGAACATGTGCGGCACGCTCGGCCCGTAGGGCAGGGCGGTCACGTCGGTTCGGTTCTCCCGCTTGGCCAGCCGCCGCGCGAGGAACGTGTAGTACAGGTTGCCCAGGATCAGCGCGACCCCGAGCGCCGGCAGGACCGTGCCCAGGACGGCCCCGGCCGGGACCTGCACCACGGCGATCATCAGACCGGTCAGCGTCAGGACGTTGACGAGGATGTTGAAACCGAGCCCGAAGAAGGCGTTGGTGTCTCCGCGGGTCCACCACGGAATGGTCAGCGGGGTCGGCGGTGATGACGGCCCGGTGGGCGGGGCGGGATCGGTGGTCGTGCTCATGCGCGTCGAATCCTCTCGGCAACAGGTGAAGTGGCTGGCTCAGGACACTGCGGTCGACGGCGACGCTGCCGTGTGGTCGGTGAGGGCGGCGATCAGCGCAGCACTCGGCGCGGTCCAGCCGAAGATCCCGCCCTGCGCGGCGATCATCTCCAGACCCACCCGTTGGAACTCAGGGAAATACGAACCGACGCAGTCGGATACGACGACACAGTCGAATCCGCGGTCGTTGGCCTCACGAGTGGTGGTGTGTACGCAGACCTCGGTGGTGACACCGGTGACGAGCAACTGGGTGATGCCGTGTTCGTCCAGCACCGCGTGCAGATCCGTTGCGTAGAACGCCCCTTTGCCAGGCTTGTCGATCACGACCTCACCCGCCGCGGGTGCGAGTTCGTCGATGATGTCGTGGCCGTACTCGCCGCGGATCAGGATGCGCCCGAACGCCCCCGGGTCGCCGATCCGTTTCGACGGTTCCCCGCGGTTGAGCTTCGCCGGCGGGCAGTCCGACAGGTCCGGCAGGTGGCCTTCACGCGTGTGGATGACCAACATCCCCGTAGTGCGCGCCGCGTCGAGAAGCTTCGTGAGCGGCGACACCACCCGCTGCAGTTGGCTCACGTCGTTGCCGAGGGTTTCCCCGAAGCCGCCGGGCAGCAGGAAGTCACGCTGCATGTCGATGAGGACCAGGGCCGCGCGGGACGGCTCGAGGTCGAAGGGAGCCGGTTCGGCGGCGATGGTCACGATGTCGGCCACGAGGTGAGCCTCTCTGTGCTGTGGGCGTCGGGTGCGGCCGCGCTGGTGCGCGGCTCGTCGAGAAGGGCTGCCGCGAGGTGCAGCACCGTGTCGTCGGAGAGCGCGTTCCCCAGCAACATGGCGCTGTGGGGACGGCCGTCGGCGGTGTGGCCCTGCGGGATCGCCACTCCGAGCAGGTCGAGGAGGTTGCCGAAGTGTGTGTAGTGACCGAGCATCGTGTTCGCCTCGATCGGCTGATCGAGAACCTCCTCGACCGTAAAGGTGCGGCCGATCGTCGGTAGGGCCAGCACATCGAGGTCCCGCCATATGCGGCCGACAGCGGCGCGCAGCTCCTGGAGGGTCTGCATAGCCGCGAACGCGTCGACGGCCGTGTACTTCTCGCCGCTGCGCAGGATGTCGCGGACGACCGGATGGATGGAGTCGGGATGCGTGGCGAGGAAGTCCGCGAACACCACCAGGCGTTCGGCCACCCACGGACCGGCGTAGAGGAGTTCGCCGGCCGCGAGGAACGGTTCCAGTGACACCTCGACGATCTCGAGGTCCACGGCGAATCCCTGGTGTGCGAGCCGGTTCCGAAACGCGTGATGAGCGGCCCGCATCGCATCGTCACCGAAGAACTCGAGTTCGGTCTCCGGCGGCAATCCGACCCGTATCGGAGCGCCGGTGATACGCGGTCCGCGATCGCGCGACCACGGATCGGTGTCGTCGGGACCGGCCATCACCGCCATCACGCGGTCGACGTCGTCGATGCGGCCGGCCATCATCGTGATGCAGTCGAGGGATTTGCACGCGGGTACCAGTCCGGTGGTACTGATCAGTCCCCGAGACGGCTTGTATCCGACGATGCCGTTGAGCGCGGCGGGCACCCGGCCCGATCCGGCGGTGTCCGTCGCGACCGCGAACGGCACCTCGCCGAGGGCGACCGCGAGGGCGGAGCCGGAACTCGACCCGCCCGAGATCATGTCGCCGCCGTATACGCTGCGCGGCACGGTGTACGGCGTACGCGTCCCGTTGAGGCCGGTGGCGAACTGATCGAGGTTCGTCTTGCCCACGTAGAGGGCGCCGGCGTCGAGGAGTCGTTGCACCGCCGGCGCGGTGGTGTCCGCGACGTAGGCGAAGTCCGGACAGGACAGGGTGGTCGGGGTGCCGGCGACATCGATGCTGTCCTTGACACCGAACGGCACCCCGTACAGCGGCAGCGCCCGCGCGCCGGGGCGACGCTCGAGTTCTGCGGCCGCCGCGAGCAACTCACTTCTCCCGACCGTCGACAGCCAGGTCCCGTCGTCGCCGCGGGCCTCGATCGCGTCGGCGACGGTGCGCGCTGTGCGTACCGGTGACCCGCTGCCGCTCACATGGTCGTCGAGGATCTCCGCGACCGAGGGACCGAGGACCGGTCCGGCGGGCGGATGCACATCTGCCATACCGTCGATTGTCGACAGAATTGTGGCGCCTGCGGATCCGTTGTGTGTCGGTTGTGTTAGCGCGCGTCGGCGGTATCCGTGCCGTTGACCGGCGGAGCCGCAAGATCGAGGTATTGCAGGTGCTTGTGGTCACGAAGGGCCGACACCGCGGCGACCGGGTCGTTGGTCTCCAACGCCTCCAGGATCGCGAGGTGCCGCTTCACCCCGTCGTCCGGTCCGTGGTGATCTGCGGTCTCCGTGCGTAGGTTGACCGCCATCGGGAGCTGCAGTTTGAGCAGGATCGGCTCGAGCGCGATGTCGAGTTGACGGTTCCCGGCCAGGCCGACGACCGCAGTGTGGAAGCGACGGTGCGCGTCGTCCTTGGAGAGCTCGTCGGTTGCTCGTTTCATCTCTTCGACGGCCGCGCGGACGGGCTCGAGCTGCCGCTTCGGGTCCGCGAGCGGCAGAGCCGACTCCACGGCGAACCGTTCGAGCACCTGACGCAGCTCGAACAGCTGCACGATGTCGCGCGGCGACCACTCGGCCACGCGCGTCCCCCGCCGCGGCTGGTGTTCGACCAGTCCCTGCTGGGCCAACAACCGCAGGGCCTCGCGCACGGGCGCTCGACTGATCCCCAGGTCGGCGCACAGCGTCTCTTCGACGATCTTCTGGCCGGGCGTGAGGCTGCCGGACAGGATGGCGTCGCGGATCCGGCGACCCGCCACGTCGACAAGGCTCTCGGGGAGGTCGCTGTCCACACTCGCCTCGTCGGCCCCCGTCATGCGCTCCTCGTTCGTCGACTCGTGCCCTCACGTGCTGATTCCCTGCAGTCTAGCGGCGGCCGCGGGATGACCGCGGCGTTCGACCGATGCGACATGACGTGCGGTAATGTGCAGCGTCGGGCATGCGCAGTGCCCGGCCGGGGGCGGTAGCTCAGTCGGTTAGAGCCGCGGACTCATAATCCGTAGGTCGCGGGTTCGAGCCCCGCCCGCCCCACTCCCCCGATCCCGCGTTCCGCTCACGACAACCTCCGCGCGCAGTTCTCCACCGGGCCGGACGCGAGACTGATTGCGCCGAAGTCTTCTTCGTTGCGCTAACGAACAGCGGGTCTCGAATCCGCCCGCGGCACAAGACTGTTCGGTATTTCTGGGTCTGACCCTGGACGGAAACACGGGCAACACCAGCCCCAGTAGTCGGCGGCAGGAACAGCAATTCCGCTGTCCGCCAGACTCATTCCCAACTGTTCACCAGGCGGACCCGCGACGGTGTCGCATGAAGGTGTGAAAGTCGCGCGAATCCGAACGCGCGCGCGGTACTGTTCGACATCATCACATCGAGCGTCGCCATGTTGCAGCTGCCGGATCGGCAACCCGATCCATCTCCCTCAGACCCCGTGCGGACACCCGATGCGATTGCTGCCTGCAGTTCGAGAGCTGCACACCTCACCGCCGGCCGACGACGGCCTGCGTCGGCCCACCGTCGGTCGATCCGTGAGCCTTCTCACCGTCGGAGCGGCGGCACTGTCGATGATCGCTGCGCCCGGGGCCGCCATCGCAGATACGTCAGCGGGCAATTCCGTCACGAGCTTCAACCTTTTCATCCCCGGAACGTGGGAGACCGACGAAACAGCCGATCCACACCGCGCCACCGGCGCACTGCGTCCGATCGCCGAACGGATCCGCCGCGACCATGGAGACGCGGCCCAGATCTACTTCCTGCCCTACATCGCCCGCGCCTTCGACAACGGTGAGAGTTACGGCGCGAGCAAGGCCTCGGCGCTCGACAATGCGGCGCAGGTTCTTCGCGACGTCATCGAACATCACCCGGCCGTGAAGGTCACGATCACGGGCTACAGTCAGGGCGCCGACGCCGCGGGCGATCTCGCCTCGGCCATCGGGAACCGGCTCGGTCCGGTGAGCCCCGACCAGGTGCTGGCGGTCGCATTGCTCGCCGACCCGCGGGCAGGCACCCAGGGCGCGACCATCGTCGGACCCCGGGCCGACGGCATCGGTATCGCCGACCCCAGGCCGGACGGGATGGGCAGCCTCGCCGGCAGGGTGTCCTCGATCTGCGCACCCGCCGACCTGTACTGCTCGATCGACAAGAAGCACAACCCGTTCCTGGGTCAGCTCGGTTCCGTCCTCGGCAAGACCCCGGACCAGGCCGCGGCCGCGGTACACCGAGCCGCCGGAGCAGCCACCACCCTCGCCTCCCTCGACCTGACCGGCATCGCGGACGGACTGGGACGGCTCCCCGGCCTCATCGCAGACGGCGACCTCGCCGCCGCTCACGCGACGGCGACGACCCTGAACAGCGATCTGCGCCCGCTCGTCACCCTCGCCGCGTCCGTCGACTTCACCGAGGTGTCGGCCACGCTCGCGCTGATTCCGGACGACACCGGATTCACCAAGGCGATGGCCCTGGTGGCGGCCGGGCTCGCCCACATCGACATCGAGCGCGTCGCCGACCTCGTGGGCCGCATCCAGGAGCTGACGTGGGTGGCTGCGGCGGAGTTCGGCCGACGTGCGGGCGCCAAGTCGGTGCCCGTCACCGCAGAACCGCGCGCGGAGCTACGACGTCTCGGTCGCGAACTCGTCGCGGTATCCCGGGGCATCGTGACCGCGAAAGCACAGTCGGGCAACGGCGTCGACGCGGTCTCCGAGGACTTCCGGAGTTCCGCGGTGGCCGTGACCCGGATCGTCAGCAAGTACGCGATCGCCGATCCCGCCACGCTGATCACCGACGCAATCAGTGCGGGGAGCTTCTACCGCTCGGAGAGCCATGTCAGCTACCAGTCGTTCGTCGTCGACGCCGCCGGACACGATGCCATCGAGTGGTTGGGGTCATGGCTGTCGACGAGCATCTCCCGCAGCTGATTGGGTCACCAACGGTCGAGCCCCCACCGCCGATCGAGTCCCCACCGCCGATCGAGCCCCCACCGCCGATCGAGCCCCCACCGCCGGTCGAGCCCCCCCAACCGCCGGCCGAGTCCCCACCGCCGGCCGAGTCCCCACCGCCGGTCGAGTAAGCCCCCACCGCCGGTCGAGTAGGCCCGAGCCGCTAGGCGAGGGCTGTATCGAGACCACCTGCGCCAGAGTGGATCTCGATACACCGACTCGCCTAGCGGCTCGTCGGCTACTCGATCAACGGGAGAAAGACCGCTCGCCGGCTACTCGATCAACGGGAGAAGACCGCTCGCCGGCTACTCGATCAACGGAAGAAAGACCGCTCGCCGGCCACTCGAGCAACGGAGAAACGCGGGCTGGTCACCGAGCTCCGGTCAGCCGACACCCACATCCGGGTCGACCGCCTGCTCGAGCAGACTGCGGCGGTAGGCCTCCAGTGCCACGAGATCCCCGAACACGGCATTGTAGGCGTCGGGGTCCTCGCCGGGCGCCATGCGCCGCAGACGGGACTTGATGTCGGCGATCTGCGCGCCCACCCACACCTCCTGGAGTCGGGCGAGCACGCTGGTGATGTAGCGCGAGATGTTGTTCTCGCCGACCGGCATGGATTCGACCGCGAGTTCGGTCACGAGCGGACCGATGACGGCGTCGTCGACGGCGTGGTGCACGGCGTCCACCCATTCGGCACCACCCATGCCGCTGGAGGTGCCACCGACGGCGGACATCGCGGTGCGGATGGAGGCGTACGCCGGGTCGGTGAAGCATTGAACGGGCAGCGAGTCGAAGACGGTGCCGGCGATCGCCGGGTACTGCAGCGCCGCCTTGAGCGCCTCGCGCTGCGGCCACAGCCGGGGGTCTCCCGGCAGTGGCCGCGCCGTGGGTGGCGCGGACGCTGCTTCGGGCCGCTGCCGACGAATCGAGGTCACCCGATCGGGACGGGACCCGTTGACCGCCGGCCCCCCACCAGTGGCGCGGGCGAACCGCGCACCCTCCTCGCGGACCCGGCCGAGCACCTGAGCGACGTCCTCCCAGCCGACCCAGCCGGCGAGCTGTCGGGCGTACTCGTCGCGCAGGGCGACATCCTTGATCTGGCCGACCACGGGGACGGTGTCCCGCAAGGCGTGGACCCGCCCCTCGGCGGTGTCGAGGTCGTGGCCCCCGAGCAACGCCTTGATGGCGAACTCGAACATCGGGACGCGCCGCGCGACGAGGTCGCGGACCGCACCGTCACCGCGAGCCTGGCGCAATTCACACGGATCCATCCCGTCCGGCGCGATCGCGACGAACGTCTGGCCCGCGATGCTCTGCTCACCCTCGAAAGCCTTGAGGGCGGCCGCTTTTCCGGCGTCGTCACCGTCGAAGGTGTAGATGACCTCGCCGCGGAAGTACGAGTCGTCCATCATCAGCCGCCGCAGCAGCGCCAGATGATCCTCGCCGAACGCCGTGCCACAGGATGCGACCGCCGTGGTCACCCCGGCCAGGTGCATGGCCATCACGTCGGTGTATCCCTCGACCACCACCACCTGGTGACCCTTGGCGATGTTCTTCTTCGCGTGGTCGAGTCCGAACAGGACCTGAGACTTCTTGTACAGCATGGTCTCCGGCGTGTTCATGTACTTGCCGAGGTTGTCGTCGTCGAACAGTTTGCGCGCGCCGAAACCGATGATGTCGTTGCCGAGGTTGCGGATCGGCCACAGCAGGCGCCGATGGAATCGGTCGATCGGACCTTTGCGTCCTTGCTTGGACAATCCGGCCGCCTCGAGTTCACTGAACTCGAATCCCTGCGCCAGCAGGGTTTTGGTCATCACGTCCCACCCCGCGGGTGCGTAGCCGCAGCCGAAGGTGGCTGCCACCGTGGCGTCGAAGTTCCGCTCGGTCAGATAGTCGCGGGCCGGTTGGGCTTCGGGCGACTGTAACTGTTGGGCGTAGAACTTCTGCGCGGCGGCGTTGGCGGCGACCAGCCGAGCGCGGGTCCCGCGGTCGCGGACGATGGCCGTACCGCCACCCTCGTAGTGGATCTGATAGCCGATACGATCGGCGAGTTGCTGTACGGCTTCGACGAAGCTGATGTGCTCCTGCTTCTGCAGGAAACTGTAGACATCGCCGCCCTCCCCGCAGCCGAAGCAATGGAAGTGGCCGTGGTTCGGCCGGACGTGGAACGAGGGGGTCTTCTCGTCGTGGAACGGGCACAGCCCCTTGAGACTGTCGGCTCCGGCCCGACGCAGTGCCACGTAGTCGCCGACGATCTCCTCGATGCGCGTCTGCTCACGGATCGCCGTGATGTCGCGATCGGGAATTCGGCCTGGCACGCCGACCAGTGTAGTGAGTGCCCGCCCCTACGCCGCACCCGTGGGCGGACTCAGCCGAGGTGTGCCTGTGCACCCGAGTTCTGGCGGTCGGTGCGCTCCAGACGTCCCTCGGTCATCGACGCGATCTGATCGACGATGACGCGCAGCCGGGCACCGTCGTCGGCGGCCTCCTGCCAGAAGGGGACGAAGATCGGGTCCAGGCCACCGGGTGCCGCGGCGGTCAACCACACCGCCACCCGATGGATGCGCTCGCGCTGCCGTTGCTGGATCGCGCGGTGACGTTCGTTGGAGAAGATGTAGCGCAACGCCAACGTCTTGAGGATCGCGACCTCGGCCGCCACCAGCGGTGACACACTCAGATCTGCGTCGTAGCGCGCCACCGACCGGTCCCCCACCACCGCTCGGGTGCCGGTGATCGCAGCCGATGCGAACCGGCCGATCAATTCACTGGTCAGCCGCTTCAGCGTCACCGCGCTGTCGAGGCTGCCGTCGTGACCGCCGGCTGCGGCGACGATGTCCATCCGCGACAGTCGCTGCGCGGCGTCGATGAGTGCGTTGGCCTCGAGGCCGTCGAACTCCTTGACGCCGATGTCGGCGAGGCCGCGCTGATCGGTCGCATCGCCCAGCGATCGCAGGTCGATCCGGTTCGCGATCACTCCGTCCTCGAGGTCGTGGACGGAGTAGGCGACGTCGTCGGACCAGTCCATCACCTGTGCCTCGATGCACTGTCGTCCCGGCGGGGCGTCCCGCCGGATCCAGGCGAGCGCCGACGCGTCGTCGTCGTATGCACCGAACTTCACCGCGGGCAGTCGACGCGTCCACGGGTACTTGAGGGTGGCGTCGAGGGAGGCACGCGTGAGGTTCAGTCCCGCGCTCCGCCCACGGGCGTCGAGCAGCTTGGGTTCGAGACGGGTGAGGATCCGCAGGTTCTGCGCATTGCCCTCGAATCCACCGATGTCGGCCGCGACCTCGTTCAATGCGCGCTCACCGTTGTGCCCGTACGGCGGGTGCCCGATGTCGTGCGCCAACCCGGCGAGCTCGACGAGGTCCGGTTCGCACCCGAGCCCGATCGCGATGCCGCGACCGATCTGGCCGACCTCCAGCGAGTGCGTGAGCCGGGTGCGTGGGGTGTCGCCTTCACGCGGGCCGACGACCTGTGTCTTGTCGGCGAGACGACGCAACGCCGCCGAATGCAGCACACGGGCCCGGTCACGCGCGTAGTCGCTGCGATGGTCGGTCCGGGTGCCGGGCAGGCTGGCCACTTTCGGGGCCTCCGGCACGATCCGCTCGACGGCCTCGTCGCCGTACTGAGCCGTCAGCGGAATGGCGGACATGCCGGTCGTGCTAGTCAAGCACCCAGCCTCGGGCCACCGCGAAATCGGTGATGCGCTGGCGGATCGCGATGATCTGTCCGGCGGTCAGGTCGTCGGACGAGTCGAGTAGCAGTTCGGTGATCTCCTCGATGAACGCCGACGAGTCGAGTGACCCTGAACCCCGCGACCGTCGGGGACGATCGCCGCCGCCGTGGGACCGGCCGTGGTCATGGTTGTCGCGGCGGTGGGGGCGGCCGCTCGGTGCTTCCTCGGCGGGTGCCGCCTCGGTGACGGCCACGTTGACCGCCTTGCTGCCGCGCTCGGTCTCCTCGACGTCGAACTCGACCTTCGCACCCGGTTTCAGCGCGTTCTCGTCGATGTCGATGTCGTTGATGTGCAGGAAGACGTCGGCGCCACCCGACTCCGGCGCGAGAAATCCGAATCCCCGATTTGCGTCGTAGTGCACGACCTTGCCGCTGACGGTCACCGTTTCACTCGCTCTCCTCGCCGCACGGCACACCGGACCCCGTGCCCGGGCCGACGACAACTCCACTCACAACTATGACAGATATCCGCAGGTAGCACCGGCGCAACCCTTCGTGACGACCCTCCGCAGGCTCCGGGTCTCCTCAGGGATCAGGTGGTCACCCGATCCCTGAGGAGCGAGCTTGCGAGGGTCTCGAAGGGTCAGGACCCCAGCAACTTGCCGCCGAGATACTCGACGACCTTGTCGAGCGCGACCCGTTCCTGGCTCATCGTGTCGCGCTCACGCACGGTGACCGCCTGGTCGTCGAGGGTGTCGAAGTCCACGGTCACACAGAACGGCGTACCGATCTCGTCCTGGCGGCGATAGCGCTTGCCGATGCCCTGCGCATCGTCGAACTCGACATTCCAGTGCTTGCGCAACTCCGCGGCGAGATCCTTCGCCTTGGGCGACAGCTTCTCGTTGCGCGACAGCGGCAGGACCGCGACCTTGACCGGCGCCAGACGACGATCGAGCTTCAGCACGGTCCGGGTGTCGGTGCCGCCCTTGGCGTTCGGCACCTCTTCCTCGGTGTACGCGTCACACAGGAATGCCATCAGCGAACGCGTGAGGCCGGCCGCGGGTTCGATGACGAACGGCGTGTACCGCTCACCCGAGGCCTGGTCGTAGAACGACAGATCCTCACCCGAGTGCTTGCTGTGGGTGGACAGGTCGAAGTCGGTGCGGTTGGCGACACCCTCCAGCTCACCCCACGGGTTGCCCGAGAAGCCGAACTTGTACTCCACATCGACGGTGCGCTTGGAGTAGTGCGACAGCTTGTCCTTCGGGTGCTCGAACAGGCGCAGGTTCTCCGGGTCGATCCCGAGGTCGACGTACCAGTTGAACCGGTGGTCGATCCAGTACTGATGCCAGTCCTCGTCCTCACCCGGCTTGACGAAGTACTCCATCTCCATCTGCTCGAACTCGCGGGTACGGAAGATGAAGTTGCCGGGGGTGATCTCGTTGCGGAAGCTCTTGCCGATCTGCGCGATGCCGAACGGGGGCTTCTTACGCGCCGTGGTCATCACGTTCTTGAAGTTCACGAAGATGCCCTGCGCGGTCTCCGGACGCAGGTAATGCAGGCCCTCTTCGTCGTCCACCGGGCCGAGGAACGTCTTGAGCAGTCCACTGAACGCGCGTGGCTCGGTCCACTTGCCCGGCTGGCCGGTGTCGGGGTCATTGATGTCGGCCAGACCGTTGGCCGGTGGGTGGCCGTGCTTGATCTCGTAGGCCTCGAGCAGATGATCGGCGCGGTAACGCTTGTGGGTATGCAGCGATTCGACCAGCGGATCGGTGAAGACCTCGACGTGTCCGGAGGCCTCCCACACCTGGCGGGGCAGGATGACCGAGGAGTCCAGGCCCACCACGTCCTCGCGACCGGTCACCATCGTGCGCCACCACTGGCGTTTGATGTTGTCCTTGATCTCGACACCGAGCGGACCGTAATCCCACGCGGAGCGGGTTCCGCCGTAGATCTCACCGCACGGGTAGACCAGACCTCGACGCTTGGCGAGGTTGACGACGGCTTCAACGCGGTTGGACTGGG
Source organism: Gordonia prachuapensis (assembly GCF_036350515.1). Classification (NCBI taxonomy): domain Bacteria; kingdom Bacillati; phylum Actinomycetota; class Actinomycetes; order Mycobacteriales; family Gordoniaceae; genus Gordonia; species Gordonia prachuapensis. The sequence continues at coordinate 254,112 of NZ_JAZDUE010000006.1, forward strand.
CGGCCACGGTTAACTGTTCTCCAACGAGTCGGTGTTCTCACGGTGATGCCGCCGCATCGGCGCGAGGTCGAACGGCAGCCCTTACAGGGTAGCCACACCCATGTGCATACTCGGAATCCACTCCGGGACCAATTGAAAACTGCTTCCTTTAGAATAGGCGAGATGGGTGCACCAGAACGAGACTGCGTAACAGGCGCCGAACCACAAGCCGCAGGGCCGGTCGAGTGGGAGGCCGCCAGCGACCTGCTGCGCGCGCTGGCCTCACCCACCCGGATCGCCATCGTCCTGCTGCTGCGGGAACGGCCGCAATGCGTCCACGAGGTGGTCGGGGCGCTGTCGCTCAGCCAACCACTCATCAGTCAGCACCTTCGCGTACTCAAGGACGCCGGGGTCGTCCGCGGGCACCGTAACGGCAGGGAGATCGTCTACGAACTCGTCGACGACCACCTTGCGCACATCGTCACCGATGCGCTCACACATTCGATGGAAACGCCGGCCGCCTCGATGCAGTCCCAAGGCCAGGACAAGGAGGCCTCGTGACAACGCGGACCGATCGGCCAGTCACGGGCGTCCGTTCGACGAGACAACGGGCCGCGATCGCCGACGCACTCGCGGCGGGCGACGACTTCGTCTCCGCGCAGGAACTCCACGAGCAACTCAAGGCGCGCGGAGAATCGATCGGGCTGACCACCGTGTACCGCAACCTGCAGGCGCTGAGCCAGGCCGGCCAGATCGACGTGCTGTGGGACGGTACGGGCGAGACGCGGTACCGGCACTGCTCGTCCGGACATCACCACCACCTGGTGTGCCGACGATGCGGCACCACCGTCGAGGTTCAGGCCGAACCCGTCGAGAAGTGGGCGGCCAAGGTCGCGGCGCAACACGGCTTCACCGACATCAACCACACTGTGGAGGTCTTCGGCGAATGCGGCGCGTGCCACGCCGATCAGTGAGTCGCCGCCCTTCGTGACCCTTCGATACCCTTCGATACGCTCGCAAGCTCGCTACTCAGGGCGGCGCGCTCGCAAGCTCGCTCCTCAGGGACCGGGGCGAGCGCACCGTCGCCCCACACCCCTCGCTCCCTGAGGAGGTCCGGAGCGCTAGCGGAGGGCCGTCACGAAGGGTGAGATCACGTCCCTGACAACTGCTGCGCCGCATCCGCTCCCGCCGACAACACCATGTGGAGGACGGTGAGCAGCGGGATGTCGTCGAGCGAACCGGCCGGAAATGTGTAGTACTGCAACACATCTGTCGTGACGCCGGTCGGATCCGAACGCCGTAGCGCGCCGAAACTCAGCTGGGCGTCGCAGGATTCGACATCGTCGCGTAGGACATCGGTGTTCGGCAGATCCACGGCAACCAACTGGGTCACCGTCAGGACATCGAGCCCGGCCGCGAGGTCCAGGGCACGGATCGATGCGCGCGTGGAACCGACCCGCACGACAACCGAATCGGAGTCGACATCGGAGACCTCACCGAACTCCGCGAGCAGCGCGGCCAGGCGGGCCGGCCAGACAGACCCGCCGTTCGACGGCTCGGTCATGTCGGCATCACCCCGCCGAATCGGCGATCACGCCTGGCGTACTCGAGACATGCCGCCCAGAGATCGCGTCGGTCGAAATCGGGAAACAGCTTCTCCTGGTACACCATCTCCGCATACGCCGACTGCCACAGCAGGAAGTTGGAGGTGCGCTGCTCGCCCGACGGACGAAGGAACAGGTCGACGTCCGGCATGTCCGGCTCGTCGAGGTACTTGGCGAACGACGACTCGGTGATGCGTTCCGGATCGATCTCGCCCGCCGCCGCCCGTCGGGCTATCTCCTTGGCGGCGTCGGCGATCTCGGCGCGCCCGCCATAGTTGACGCACATCGTCAGGGTCATCACGGTGTTGTCGCGGGTCATCTCCTCGGCGACCTCGAGTTCACGAATGACGCTGCGCCACAGGCGCGGTCGCCGACCCGCCCAGCGCACCCGAACGCCCATCTCGTTCATCTCGTCGCGGCGGCGGCGGATGACGTCACGGTTGAAACCCATCAGGAAGCGGACCTCTTCGGGGCTGCGCGACCAGTTCTCGGTGGAGAACGCGTATGCCGACAGCCATGACACACCGAGCTCGATGCAACCGCACACCGTGTCCATGAGCACGGCCTCGCCGCGTTTGTGTCCCTCGGTGCGGGGCAATCCGCGGTCCTGGGCCCATCTCCCGTTGCCGTCCATCACCAGGGCGACGTGCCGGGGAATCAGCTCGGCGGGCAGCTTGGGTGGCGTCGCGCCACTGGGGTGCGGGTCTGGCGGCCGGACCTCGGTGTCCGATGATCGGGTCCGGCCCGATCGGACCTTCCCGGATCGCGAACCGGGTCGTAACGCCATCGCCCGTCTCCTCTCACGCGGTGTCCACCAGCCTATGGGGTGCTTCGCGTTCGATGAGGGGCAGGGTTCGCAACTGCCGTTCGAGGTGCCACTGCAGATGCGCTGCGGTCAGTCCGCTGGCCTGGCGTTGCAGCGACGAGCCGACGTCGGCGGTGTGCTCCCACCGGCCGCGGAAGAGCGCGTCCATCAGATCGAGCACGCCCGGCGACGGAGTCGCGGCACCGGGCGGGCGGCAATGGATACACACCGCACCGCCGGCGGCCACGTGGAAAGCCCGGTGTGGACCGGGCTGCGTACACCGCGCGCAGACGTCGAGGGCCGGCATCCAGCCCGCGCAGTGCATGGCCCGCAACAGGTAGGCGTCCAGGATGAGTTGGTTGGGGCGGCGATGGGCGGCCAACGCGTCCAGTGCGCCGACGGTGAGCCGGTGCAGTTGTGCGGCGGGTGCGCGCTCCTCGCCGGCCAGACGCTCCGCGGTCTCCAGCACCGCGCATGCCGTGGTGTAGCGGCCGTAGTCGGCGACCAGCGCGTCCGCGAACGCATGCAGGGTGTGCACCTGTGTCACCACATCGAGGCTGCGTCCGGGATACAGGTGGATGTCGACATGGGCGAAGGGTTCGAGCCGGGCCCCGAACTTGGAGCGGGTGCGGCGCACCCCCTTGGCCACCGCACGCACCAGGCCGTGTTCTTGGGTGAGCAACGTGATGATGCGGTCGGCCTCCCCCAGCTTGTGCTGGCGAAGCACGACGGCCTCATCCCGATAGAACCTCACCGGCTCATTCTTCCACCGCCCACCGACAACGGTCGGCACGACATGCGCCGCGCCAGGGTGACCCCAGACCTGCGACTAGTTCTCGTCCGGGCCTCGGTCGGGTGTCACCGCAGCGACATGCGCCGGCGAGGGCGTGGTGATCGTCGCCGGACCGCCGCCGTCGACGAATCGCGCCAGTCGCGGCGGAAGGGTCATCCCGCCGGGGAACCGGTGCCAACCCTTGCGGTCGTAGAGCTTCGTCCCACCCAGGCCGAGCGCGATCCCGACGAGCAGTCCGACCGCGCACTGGATCACCGATCGGCCGAGTCCGGCACCGAAGTCGGCGTCGAAGTAGAGGATCGCGCGGCTGCCCAGATACACCAGGTGCATCGGCTCCACCGCGGCGATCCAGGCGAACAACCGTGGACTCGCCTCGAGCGGAACGGTACCTCCCGAGGACGGCAGCCCGAGGATCACGAAGAAGATCAGGTTGAGGATGAGGCCGGGATTGCCGAACACCGCCATCATCGAACTCGCGGAGATGCCGACGGCGGAGATCGCCAGCACGGAGAACATCCAGAGCGAGAACGCATTCGGCAGCGACGTGCCGACCGCGGCGCACACCGCGATGTAGAGCGCCGATTGGATGACCGCGACGAACACCATGATCGTCCACTTGGTCGCGAGGGTGGCCCACCGCGAGATCGCCAACCGCTGCCGAAGCTGATAGAACGGCCCGTACTCGATCGGGGTCTGCCCCAGGATGGCGTCGACGACGACGCTGACCATCATCGCGCCGGTGAAGCCGGCGAGGATGAGCAGCAGGGTGTAGTAGAACGCGGACAGGCCGTTCCCGGAGCCGGCGGGCAGTTGAGTCGGTTCGATGATCCGGACGTCGACCGGGTTCGACAGGGCCAGTTGCGCGGCGCCGGAGAACGCGACGTCGGCCTCGGTCAGGGTTTGCCGGACGGTCGCCACCAGGCGCTCGCCGACCTGCGCGTTGACCTGTTCGGACAGTTCGTCGGCGAAAGTGGTGGTGACCGCGGACGCGAACGTCCCGGAGCCGCGGTTGATGTACACATCGATGGCCATCGGGGCCGGTTTGGCCTCGAGAACCGCGGCACGACCCAGGCTCACCGCACGATTGGTGAAGTTCGGACCGATGACGACGACACCGTAGTTCTTGCCGGAGTTGAGGTCGTCGAGTGCGGCGACCCGGTCGGTGCGCGCGACTGCGATCCCGTTCTCCGCTGCGGCCGAGACGACACCGTCGGCGACCTCGTTGCCGAAGTTCTGCGTGGTGGTGCCGCCGTCGGGATTGTCGACCTCTCCCCCGCGGTCCTCGTTGACCAGGGCGATCGGGAAGTCGTGCAGGTTCTTCTGCGGGTCGGCGACGGCGCCCATGTACAAGGCCGCCATCAGCGACATGATGACGACGACCAGGATCAGCGGCGCCAGCCAAAATCGTGGGGACCGAAGAACCCCGGCGATCGTGGTGCCCGCCTCCGCGTCCTGCTCGGTGCCCTCGTGACTCTCGTGGCGGCCCATCCGTTCCGTCCCCTCCTCGTCCGACGTCCGGGTTGTCACCCGAGCGAGCCTGGCGTCATACGATCAGAAACCCATGCGTCCCAACTGTTTGGGGTCACGCTGCCAATCCTTGGCGACCTTGACGTGCAGATCGAGGTAGACCTTCGTCCCGAGCAGTTTCTCGATCTGGGCGCGTGCCACGGTGCCGACTTCCTTCAGTCGGGCGCCGCGGTGGCCGATGATGATGCCTTTCTGGCTGTCCCGTTCGACGTACAGCAGAGCGTGGACGTCGACCATCGACGGTGCTCCACCGTCGCTGTTGTCGTCGTCGCTGTTGCCGTCACCGTGACGTGGGATGATCTCCTCGATCACGACGGCCAGTGAATGCGGGAGTTCGTCGCGAACACCTTCGAGGGCGGCCTCGCGGATGAACTCCGCCATCAGGACCTCTTCGGGTTCGTCGGTGAGTTCCCCGTCGGGGTAGAACGCCGGCCCCGGCTCCATCAGGCTCACCAACACATCGGTCAGCACATCGAGTTGCTTGCCCGACTTCGCCGAGACCGGCACGACCTCGGAGTCCGGGCCGAGTAACTCGGCGAGTGCCACGAGTTGGGCGGCGACCCTGTCGGGGGTCACCCGATCGATCTTGGTGACCACACCGAGCACCGTGGTACGTGGGGCCATCTGCCGCACCTGCGACACGATCCAGCGGTCACCGGGACCGATCGACTCGTCGGCGGGGACACAGACCCCGATGACGTCGACCTCGGAGTACGTGTCACGGACCAGGTCGTTGAGCCGTTGGCCGAGCAGGGTCCGCGGGCGGTGCAGACCGGGGGTGTCGACCAGGATCAGCTGCGCGTCGTCGCGGTTGACGATGCCACGGATCGTGTGGCGGGTGGTCTGCGGACGGTTGGAGGTGATGGCGATCTTCTCGCCGACGAGCGCGTTGGTGAGGGTCGACTTGCCGGTGTTCGGCCGGCCGACGAAACAGACGAAACCCGACCGGAATTCGGCCATCAGGCGGTACCCACCCGCTCGGTCGGCGCGCCCGACAGGTCGGTCACGACCGTGTATGCGTCGGCGCTGACCTCGGCCAGGGTCTCGATTCCGGGGTCATCGGCGGACCCGTTGACGAGCACCGCCGCCTCGAATGCGCGGGCCCCCGACGACAACGCGCTCGCGATGGCGACCTGAAGACCGGACAACTCGAGCGACCGGGTCGCGACGGGTGCCCCGGCGTAGGTGCGACCGTCACCGTCGCGGACCGCTGCCGCGTTCGTGGTCTCGGCACGGGCGAGCGCACCGCGCGCGAGGACGACGAGCTTCTGGTCTTCGTCGGACAGTTCGACGGGTCCGCTCTGAGAGGTGGTCACGATCGGTCCTTGCTGCCGTTGGAGTGGTCCCGGTCCGTGCCGCGGGCGTCGTGCCGCTGCCCGCGTCCGGACATGGAGTATTCCGCATGGCCGTTGACATCGCCTGCATCGTCGTCGGGCATGTCGCTCTCGCCACGGTCTCGAACCGGCTGGGCGTCGTCATCCTCCGGGTCGTCGACCCGGTTCACCACGACGGTGATGATGCGCTGGCGACCGCGCCGGTCGGGTCCGCCCTCGGCGACCAGCCGCAGCCCGTGCAACTCGATCCGCGCCCCGGGGAGCGGCACGCGTCCGAGTTCGAGTCCGAGCAGGCCGCCGACGGTCTCCACCTCGTCGTCGTCGATGTCGATGTCGTCGAACAGATCACCGAGGTCTTCGACCGGCAGCCGAGCCGACACACGGTAGGAGCCGTCGTCGAGCTCCTCGATCGGCGCCACCTCGTCGGTGTCGTATTCGTCGGTGATCTCGCCGACGATCTCCTCGAGGACGTCTTCGATGGTGACGAGTCCGGCGATACCGCCGTACTCGTCGACGAGCAGCGCCATGTGGTTACGAGTGCGCTGCATGTCCGCGAGAACCTTGTCCAGCGGCTTGGAATCCGGGATGAACTCCGCTTCGCGCATCACCTCGTGGACACGGGATCCCATCGCCTCGCCGCCCCCGGCGACGAGGTCTTTCAGGTACACCACGCCGACGATGTCGTCGGGGTTCTCCCCGATCACCGGGATGCGTGAATGCCCGGACCGCACCGCGAGATTCATGGCCTGCGACGCCGACTTGTCCTGCTCGATCCAGATCATCTCCGGCCGCGGGACCATCACCTCGCGGGCGCTGGTGTCACCCAGATCGAACACCGACTGGATCATCCTGCGTTCACCGGCGGCGACCACACCGCTCGCCTCGGCGAGGTCGACCACTTCGCGCAGTTCCACTTCGGTGGCGAACGGGCCGTTGCGGAATCCCTTGCCGGGCGTCACCGCGTTACCGATCAGGATGAGCAGACGGGTCACCGGCTTGAGGAGCAGGCCGATCGTCTGGAGGACGACGGCGGACGCCAACGAGATCGTGTACGCGTGCTGACGTCCCAAAGTGCGCGGGCCGACGCCGATCGCCACATAGGACACGACGGCCATCCCGACGATCGCCGCGAACAATCCCCATCCGGTGCCGAGGAAGTCGGCCAGGGCGAGGGCGATCAGGGCCACCGACGCGGTCTCGCAGGTGACGCGCAACAGGACGGCGAGACCGACGTAGGTGCCGCGACTGTCCAGGACTGTCGCCAACCGTTTCGCACCGGCTCGTTGTTCCTTCATCAGGTCCTCGACGCGGGCCATGGACACCGTGGAGAGTGCAGCGTCCATGGCGGCGAAGATGCCGCCGAGCAGGATAAGTACGAGCGCGGCAACGACGAACCAGACGTCGTCGGCCACGTCAGCCGTCCTCGGCGGAGGCGTTCGGGCGCTCGGTGTCGGTGAAGCCGATGTTGGTCAGCAGGCGGGTGTCGCGGTCGGACTGTCGCTGCTGCTGTGCCTGTCGATGACGCTCGGCGTAGAAGTCCTCGAGGATCCGGTTCTGCAGGCCGAACATCTCCTTCTCCTCGTCGGCATCGGCGTGGTCGTAGCCGAGCAGGTGCAGGACCCCGTGCACGGTGAGCATCGACAATTCGTGCTCGAAGGACCGACGGGCCGATTTCGCTTGCTGCGCCGCGAATTCCGGGCAGAGCACGATGTCACCGAGAATCGCGGGTCCGGGTTCCGCAGCGTCCGGCCGGCCGCCCGGCGCGAGCTCGTCCATCGGGAAACTCATCACGTCGGTCGGCCCCGGCAGGTCCATCCACTGCATGTGCATGTCCGCCATCGTCTCCTGGTCCACGCACAGGATCGACAACTCCGCGGCCGGGTGCACGTCCATCTCCGCGACCGCGAAACGGGCCGCGGAGATGATCATCTCGGCGGGCACCTCGACGCCGGATTCGTTGGCCAGTTCGATGCTCATGAGCGGCGCCCGTGGGTCGCGGAGCGGCGCGACGCCCGGTTGCCGGGCAGTCGGTCGGCGTCGCGGAGTCGGCCACCCGTCCGATCGGTCTCCTCGGCGCGCCCGTAGGCGTCGACGATGTCGGCGACGAGGCGGTGCCGCACCACATCCTGACTGGTCAGCGTCGAGAAGTGGATGTCGTCGACCCCGTCGAGAATCCGCGTCGCCGCCATCAGGCCGCTCTGCGCGCCGCCCGGGAGGTCGACCTGGGTGGTGTCACCGGTGACGACGACCTTGGAGCCGAATCCGAGGCGGGTGAGGAACATCTTCATCTGCTCGCCGGTGGTGTTCTGCGCCTCGTCGAGGATGATGAAGGCATCATTGAGCGTTCTTCCACGCATATACGCCAGCGGCGCCACCTCGATCACCCCGGCGGCCATCAGCTTCGGGATCGCCTCGGGATCCATCATGTCGTGCAGCGCGTCGTACAGGGGCCGCAGGTAGGGATCGATCTTCTCGCTCAGGGTGCCGGGCAGGAAGCCGAGCCGCTCCCCCGCCTCGACGGCCGGGCGGGTCAGGATGATGCGGTTCACCGACTTGGACTGCAGGGCCTGCACGGCCTTGGCCATCCCGAGGTAGGTCTTGCCGGTACCCGCGGGCCCGAGACCGAAGACGATCGTGTTGTTGTCGATGGCGTCGACATAGCGCTTCTGGTTCAGGGTCTTGGGCCGGATGGTCTTGCCGCGGCGCGAGATGATGTCGAGCGACAGCACGTCGGCCGGAGACTCCGTCGACCCCTCGGTCAGCATGGACACACTGTGGCGGACGAGGTCGGGGGTCAGCGGGGTGCCGCGGCCCACGAGGTCGACGAGCTCGGCGATGACGCGTTCGGAGGCGGCGACGTCGGCGGACGGGCCGGTCAACGTCACCTGGTTGCCGCGGACGTGGATGTCAGCGGGCAACAACTGTTCGAGGGTGCGGAGATTGACGTCGCTGGTCCCGAGCAGGCCGAACACCACCTCGGGAGAGATTTCCACATTGGAGGTGACAGATCTGCCCGCTGGAGTTCTGCTCGTCGGCGTGCTCACGTCGGGGTTGTCGTCACTCACGTATGAAATCACTCCTCAGGGGGTTCGCGGCGCGTTCGTGTCGCCGGGGTGCTGCCAGTCTAACGCGATTGAACGGCGCATCAGCAGGCATTATTCCGGTGGTCCACGTCGTCGCCACGGTCAGATGCCGAGCAGACGGATCGTCTGACGCGTCGATGCGCTGAGCGGGTCGACGAATGCGTCATGCCCCTCTCCCGGCACCACCACGAGCTCCGCGGATTGGCCGGCTGCCGACACGGTCTGCACGTAGTGCCGGCTCACCTCGACGGGGATCGCCGTGTCGAGCTCGGCATGTAACGCCACGACATGCGCGTCGAAGGGCTGTTGATAGATCGGGGATGCCTCCCGGTAGCGGTGCGGGATCTCGTCGAGGGGCCGGCCCATCAGGCCGCGTACCGACGGCCGCTTCGCCGCACGTTCGAGATCGAGTGCCGCGGACTGCGCGATGACCTGATCGATCTGGCAGGTGTCGGTCCGTGCGCCGAGCTGCGCGACCGACCACACGGCCAGCTGACCACCGGCCGAATGCCCGACGACGGCGACCGACGACCAGTCGACCTGCGCGGCGACCGCGTCGGGCACCGCTTCACGGACCGGACCGTCGAGCGCCCGCAGAGCGGCGACGACGTCGCGCCCGGTCCCGGGCCAGCCACCGCCGTCCTCCCCGACGCGCCGGTACTCCACGTTCCACACCATGGCGCGACGCTCGGCAAACAAGCGGGCAACGGCCGTCTCGATCGTCAGCCCGAACTCGGTGGTCCAGTAGCCACCGTGGATCAGCACCACCGGCCGCACCGTCACACCGGCCGCGACCCCGTCAGACGGGAGATAGACGTGCCCGAATTGCGATGGCGCACTGCCGTATTCGACTTTCTCCCGATGGACCGCACACCGTTTCACCGGGTGGTCCACCGATCGGTCAGGACGCCGAGAGCACCGAGCGCGACGGCGGCGGCGGTCGATGTCCGCAGGACCTCCGGTCCCAGGATCACCGGCGACGCCCCGAGCGCCGTGAGATCCGAGATCTCGGTGTCGTCGAGGCCGCCCTCCGGGCCGACGACCAGCACGACCTCGGGGGCGTCGGCGATGGCGAGCTCACGTAGTCCCACAGCCCCGTGTTCGTGCAGCACCGCGACGACGCCGCCGCGGGCGATGGTCTCGGCGCACCGGCTACGCACATCGGTGGTCGATGCCAACGCCCCGATCTCGGGAACCCACGGTCGTCGGCTCTGCTTGGCGGCGGCCGACGCGGCGGCACGCCACTTGTCACGGCCCTTGTCCAACTTGCCCGTCCAGCGGGCTACGCATCGCGCCGCCTGCCAGGGCACGATCTCGTCGGCGCCGGCCTCGGTCGCCAGGTCGACGGCGAGTTCCGAACGTTCCGACTTCGGCAGCGCCTGCACCACGGTCACCCGTGGCCGCGGTGGCTCGCGGTAGGTGTACTCGTGCGCCCGGACGACCAGTGCGTCCTTACCGGTGATCGCGACGATCTCGCACTGCGCGGTGGAACCGCGGCCGTCACCGGCGGTCAGTTCCTCGCCGACCGCGAGCCGGGTGACGGTGACCGCGTGGCGGCCCTCGGACCCCTTGATGGTGATCTCAGAACCCGCGCGCGGTACTTCGTCGACCCAGAACAGCGGTGGACTCACGCGGTCGCCCCGGGGCCTCAGCGCCCGGCGAACGCGTTGCGCAGGCGAGAGAACAATCCTCCGGACGCCGCGCCGGTCGCGGATGTCACGATCTCCGGCTGGTCGGCAGACGCCTCGCGGAACCGGTTCAGTGCGTCGGTCTGCGCGGCGTCGAGCTTGCTCGGGACCACGACCTCGAGGTGGGCGTGCAGTGTCCCGCGGACGCCGGTGTTGAGGTGCGGCATGCCCTGTCCCCTGACCTTGACGACGTGTCCGGGCTGGGTTCCCGGCGCGATGGTGACGCGCGCGGTGCCGTCGAGGATGGTGTCCACGTCGATCTCGTTGCCGAGGGCGGCGTCGGCGATCGGCACCCGGATGGTGCAGTGCAGATCGTCCTTGTCGCGGACGAAGACCTCGTGCTGCCGCTCGGTGACCTCGACGTAGAGGTCGCCGGCCGGCCCACCGCCGGGTCCGATCTCACCCTGACCGGACAGCCGTACCCGCATTCCGCTCTCGATGCCTGCGGGGATCTTGACGGTCATCGTGCGACGCGACCGGACTCGTCCGTCGCCGCCGCACTTGCGGCACGGGTCGGGGATCACTTCGCCCACACCGTGACAGGTGGGGCACTCGCGGACGGTCATCACCTGACCGAGGAACGAACGTTGCACGGCCTGGATCTCGCCCTGCCCCTTGCAGGTGTCGCAGCTCGTCGGTTTCGAATCGCCGTGGGTGCCCGACCCCTTGCACAGGTCGCAGAGGATGGCGGTGTCGACGGTGATCTCTTTGTTGATCCCCGCCGCGCATTCCTCGAGGTCGAGCTCGACCGCGACGAGCGCCGGTTCACCGGGCTGCACCCGGCTGCGCGGGCCGCGGCCGGAACCGAATCCGCCGCCGAACCCTCCGCCGCCGGAGCCGAAAAACGCCTCGAACACGTCGCCGAGGCCACCACCGGCGAAGCCGCCACCGGAGAACCCGCCTGCGCCCGGGCCGGCGAGCGGGTCGCCGCCGGCATCGACGATGCGACGCTTCTCCGGGTCGGTCAGCACCTCGTAGGCGGTACTGACCTCCTTGAAGCGTTCTTCTTCGCCCGGGTTGACATCGGGATGCAGCTCGCGCGCCTTCTTGCGATACGCGCGTTTGATCTCCTGGTCGCTGGCCCCCTTGGCCACACCAAGGATTCCGTAGTAGTCACGTGCCACGGTCGTCTCGGTCCTGTCGTCTCACACTTGGTCACACGGGCTGTGGCGTCGGTGGCGTCGCGGCGGCTCCACCCCGGGGGCGGAGCACGCTTCAGCGATCGGACAACACCTCGCCGACATACTTGGCAACGGCTGCGACCGACGCGATTGTTCCCGGGTAGTCCATGCGGGTGGGCCCGACCACGCCGACACCGCCGAACACCGTGCCCGAAGCACCGTACCCCGTCGACACCACCGAGGTGCCACGCAGGTTCTCGGTCTGCGTCTCCTCGCCGATCTGCACGGTCACCCGCCCCATCCGCTGACTGGTAGCGAGCAGTTTGAGCACCACGACCTGCTCCTCGAGGGCGTCGAGCACGGTGTCCATGCCGCCCACCACGGGCGCGAAGTCGGCTGCCGAGCGAGCCAGATTCGAGGTACCGCCGAGAACGAGACGATCGTCACCGCGCTCGACCAGGGTCTCCACCAGGATGGTGGCCACCGCGATCGCCGCGTCGCGGATGTCGACCGGGGCGTCGTTGGCGAGCTCGGCGACCGCCGCCGAGGCCTCTTCCAGGCGCTTGCCGTGCAGGGCCGCGGAGAACATGTCCCGCAGGCGGATGTAGTCGTCCTCGTCGATGTCGCCGGCGAGAGCGACCATCCGCTGTTCGACCCGGCCGGTGTCGGTGATCACCACCAGCAGCAGCCGTGACGGCGACAAGGACACCACCTCGAGGTGGCGCACGGTGGCAGTCGAGAGCACGGGGTACTGGATCACCGCGACCTGCCGCGTGAGTTGGGCGAGCAGTTTGACCGACCGCCTCAGCACGTCGTCGAGGTCGACCCCGGAGTCGAGAACCGACAGGATCGCCCGACGTTCGGCCGCAGACAGGGGCTTGACCTCGCTGATCCGGTCGACGAACATCCGGTAGCCCTTGTCGGTCGGCACCCGTCCGGAGCTCGTGTGCGGCTGGGCGATGTAGCCCTCGGCCTCCAGGACGGCCATGTCGTTGCGGACCGTCGCACTGGAGACGCCGAGCTGGTGGCGCTCGACGAGGGCCTTCGACCCGATGGGCTCCTGCGTGGAGACGAAATCGGTCACGATCGCACGCAAGATCTCGAATCGGCGATCGTCCGTGGTCGACATGCGAGACACCTCCCGAACGTGGACTCTGCCATACAGTGGGTGACGTACATCTTACGAACCGCTGCGCGATCGCCGCCGGATGCGGCGTGTCCGGCCGGTTGTGCGCACGCAGGACTCAGGAAGTGCTCGATGATCTTCAAGGGGGTACGGGAGGGGAGGCCCTATCCCGACCACGGTCTGTCCGCGAGTGCGTGGGCCAAGATCCCGCCTCGACAGTTCCGACTCGACGAACTGACGACGGTGACGACGGTTCTGGCGCTCGACAAGCTGCTCAGCGAGGACTCGACGTTCTACGGCGATCTCTTCTCCCACGTGGTGCGATGGCAAGGCGTCCTGTATCTGGAGGACGGACTGCATCGAGCGGTGCGATCCGCACTGCGCAATCGCGACATCATCCACGCCCGGATGCTGGATCTCGATGCGCTCGACGTCGACCCGCAGGCGGACTCGGTCGCCGATCAGGTCGACACCGAACGCCTGCCGTCCCCGGGGCGCGCGCCGACCGCTCCGGGCGTCCATCGACGTACCACCCGCAGCACCGGCTGGACGCTCCCCGCTGCGGTGGACCGCCACCCCACCGACCCCTGAAGAGGTCCGCAAACCCCACGACCCCTGAGGAGGTCCGGAGCCTGCGGAGGACCGTCACGAAGGGCCGTCACCCCGCGACCAGGATCTCCCGTACGACGCGGTCGGCGAGCAACCGCCCGGCGTCGGTCAGCACGAGCCGGGCGCCGACCGAACCGACGTGCCGGAGCAGCCCCTCGTCAATGAACGCGGCAGCGCGACGGTATTCCTCCGCGGTCAGTTTCTCCACCGGCAACCCGTCGCGACACCGGGCGGTCAGCATCACGGATTCGACGTGCCGGTCCTCGTCGGTGAGCACCTCATGTCCGCCGACGGGCAACGCCCCCGCTTCGAGCGTCTGCGCGTACCGGGCGGGATGCTTGTGATTCCACCAGCGCACACCGTTGACGTGCGAGTGGGCTCCCGGCCCGATTCCCCACCAATCGTGGCTGTGCCAGTACGCGAGATTGTGCCGACACCGTCCGGAATCGTCGCGGGTCCAGTTCGACACCTCGTACCAGTCGAAGCCGGCCGCACACAGCCGGTCGTCCAGGATCTGGTAGCGATCGGCGAGGACGTCGTCGTCCGGCGCCGGCAGCTCTCCGCGGCGAATCCGGCGCGCCAGCGCGGTGCCGTCCTCGACGATGAGCGCGTAGGCGGAGACGTGGTCGACCGGGGCGGACAGCACGGCGTCGACACTCGCGTGCAGATCGGCGTCACTCTCCCCCGGCGTCCCGTAGATCAGATCGAGATTCACGTGTTCGAAGCCCGCCGCGGCGGCTTCGTGGGCGGCCGCGACCGCGCGGCCCGGCGTGTGCGTGCGGTCGAGTGTTGCGAGGACGTGCGTCGATGCGGACTGCATGCCCAGCGAGAGCCGGTTGTATCCCGCGGCGCGCAGGCCGTCGAAGAACTCCGGTGAGGTCGACTCGGGATTCGATTCGGTGGTGATCTCGGCGTCGTCGGTCACCGTGAAGTGCGCGCGGACCGCGTCGAGCAACCGCCGCAGGCCCGCGGACCCGAGCAGCGAGGGTGTTCCACCCCCGACGAAGATCGTCGACACCGGGCGGACCGGGTTCAGCAGCCGCGCCGCGCTCGCCAGCTCGATGTCGACGGCCTGCTGCCACGACTCCGGCGACGACGAACTGCCCAGCTCGCCTGCGGTGTAGGTGTTGAAATCGCAGTACCCGCATCGGGTCGCACAGAACGGAACGTGGAGGTACAGGCCGAGCGGCGTCGCCGGTTCGACGTCGCCACAGGCGGCCGCGACGACATCGTCGACGGCCGGCTCGCTTTCGACCTTCATGTGTCCATCATGCGCGCCGCCCGCGGCGCTGCCGAATCGGTCCCGACCGCGGAATAGACCCCGGCCCCTACGCCTTGACACCTATGTCCGGACCTCGCAGCAAGCCGCCCGGCGGGGCTTTGCCTCACCGTGAGGGAAAATAACCCCAAGTAGACGACGCAAGGGTGATCGTGGCACTATGAACGGCGTGACTTCTCCAGGGGTGTGGCTCGCAGCTCGGCGCCACATCGATTTCAAACGCGTGTGCAGCGCATTCTGTCGCCCGTAGCCACGTGTTCCAGTCGTCTCGACAAGACGACGCGGCCCTGAGAAGTCCCCGCTCAGCGGGTATGCCGACACGTTTCCAGCCCACCTTTTCGTGACCGCTGGCGTATGCGCGCGTCAGCCCAGGAGACTCCATGACGTCCACCACCGACGATGTGTCCGTGACCACTCGTGACACACCCCCGACGCCGGCCCCCACCGGTGAGCGGCCCGCCCGTAAGAAGCGCCCGGCCAAGCGCCGCGCCGAGGGCCAGTGGAAACTCGGCTACCGCGAGCCGCTGAACCCCAACGAGCAGGTCAAGAAGGACGACAACCCGCTCAACGTCCGGGCCCGCATCGAGAACATCTACGCCAAGCAGGGCTTCGAGTCGATCGACAAGCAGGACCTGCGCGGCCGGATGCGCTGGTGGGGCCTCTACACCCAGCGCGCCGAGGGCTACGACGGCACCTGGACCGGCGACGAGAACATCGACATCCTCGAAGACAGCCACTTCATGATGCGAGTGCGCTGCGACGCCGGGGCACTCAACGTCGCGCAGTTGCGCACCCTCGGCGAACTCTCCACCGAGTTCGCCCGCGACACCGCCGATCTCTCGGACCGTGAGAACGTCCAGTACCACTGGATTCGCATCGAGGACGTCCCCACCATCTGGGAGCGGCTGGAGAGCGTCGGGCTCTACACCACCGAGGCGTGCGGCGACTGCCCGCGCATCATCCTGGGTTCCCCGCTCGCCGGTGAGGCCGTCGACGAGGTGCTCGACCCCACCCCGGCGATCGACGAGATCGTCCGCCGCTACATCGGTGACCCGCAGTACTCGAACCTGCCGCGCAAGTTCAAGACCGCCATCTCCGGCCTGCAGGACGTCTCGCATGAGACCAACGACGTCGCCTTCATCGGCGTGAACCATCCCGAACACGGCCCGGGTCTGGACCTCTGGGTCGGCGGCGGGCTGTCCACCAACCCGATGCTCGCGCAGCGGGTGGGCGCCTGGATTCCGCTCGACGAGGTGCCCGACGTGTGGGAGGGAGTGGTCTCCATCTTCCGCGACTACGGCTACCGCCGACTGCGCACCAAGGCACGCCTGAAGTTCCTCATCAAGGACTGGGGCATCGAGAAGTTCCGCCAGGTCCTCGAGGACGAGTACCTCGGCCGCAAGCTGATCGACGGTCCGGCACCCGAGCCGCTGACCGCCCCGCGCGACCACGTCGGCGTGCAGAAGCTCAAGAACGGCCTCAACTCGGTCGGTTTCGCCGCGATGGCGGGCCGCGTCTCCGGCACCATCCTGACCAAGGTGGCCGAGGCAGCCGAACGAGTCGGGTCCGACCGCATCCGCTTCACCCCGTACCAGAAGCTCGTGGTGCTCGACGTCGCCGACGACAAGGTCGACGAGCTCATCGCCGACCTGGCGAAGCTCGGCCTCAGCGCCCGGGCATCCAACTGGCGCCGGAACCTGATGGCGTGCAGCGGCATCGAGTTCTGCAAGCTCTCCTTCACCGAGACCCGCAAGCGTTCGCAGCGCCTGGTCCCGGAGCTCGAGGAGCGCCTCGCCGACATCAATGCCGACCTCGACACCCCGATCACCGTGAACATCAACGGCTGCCCCAACTCCTGCGCCCGCTCGCAGGTCGCCGACATCGGCTTCAAGGGCCAGCTGGTCGAGGACGGCAACGGCGGACAGACCGAGGGATTCCAGGTCCACCTCGGCGGAAGCCTGGGCCAGGACGCCGGATTCGGCCGCAAGCTGCGGCAACACAAGGTGCTCTCCACCGAACTCGGCGACTACATCGACCGGGTGGTCCGCAAATACGTGGAGCAGCGACACGACGGAGAACGGTTCGCGCAGTGGGCCGTTCGGGCTGACGAGGAGGCACTGCGATGAGCACGTCCACCGACACGACAGCAACCGGCCGACGGTTCAGCGAAGACGAGCTGCGCGCGATCGCCGAGAAGGGCGCGGCCGACCTCGGCCCCGACGCCACTCCCGCCGACCTGCTGCGCTGGACCGCCGAGACCTTCGGCGACAATTTCGTGGTCGCGTCCAACATGCAGGACGCAGCGCTGGTCGACCTGGCCACCAAGAACATCGACGACGAGGCGCTGCACGGCAACAAGCTCAAGGTCCTGTTCCTGGACACCGGCTATCACTTCGCCGAGACCATCGGCACGCGTGACGCGGTCGAGCAAGTGTACGGCGTGGAGATGGTCAATCTGACCCCCGAACACACGGTCGCCGAGCAGGACGAACTGTTGGGCCGCAACCTGTTCGCGCGCGACCCCGGCGAATGCTGCCGGCTGCGCAAGGTGGTTCCGCTCAAGAACGGGCTCGCCGGCTACGACGCCTGGATCACCGGCATCCGCCGCGTGGAGGCACCCACGCGCGCCAACGCCCCGCTGATCTCCTTCGACGAGGGCTTCGGGCTGGTGAAGATCAACCCGATCGCCGCCTGGTCGGACGAGACCATGCAGGACTACATCGACTCCAACGGCGTGCTGGTCAACCCGCTCGTCGACGACGGCTACCCGTCGATCGGCTGCGCACCCTGCACCGCCAAACCCGAACCCGGATCCGATCCGCGCAGTGGCCGTTGGGCCGGTCGCGCCAAGACAGAATGTGGGCTGCACGCATCATGACCATCGCCGACACCTCGTCCACCACCACCCCCGACACCGCGCGGACAGTGGTCGACTCCACCGACGACTTCACCACCCTCGACGCCCTCGAATCCGAGGCGATCCACATCTTCCGTGAGGTCGCCGGCGAGTTCGAACGCCCGGTGATCCTGTTCTCCGGCGGCAAGGACTCCACCGTGCTGCTGCACCTGGCGATCAAGGCGTTCTGGCCTGCGCCACTGCCGTTCTCGCTGCTGCACGTCGACACCGGGCACAACCTGCCGGAGATCATCACGTTCCGCGACGAGATCGTCGAGCGATACAACCTGCGCTTGCATGTCGCCTCGGTGGAGGAGTACATCGAGGACGGCCGTCTCACCGAACGGCCGGACGGCATCCGCAACCCGCTGCAGACCATCCCGCTCCTCGACGCCATCACCGAGAACCGCTTCGACGCGGTGTTCGGCGGCGGCCGACGCGACGAGGAGCGTTCCCGGGCCAAGGAGCGGATCTTCTCGCTGCGCAATGCCTTCGGACAGTGGGACCCCAAGCGTCAGCGCCCGGAACTCTGGAACCTCTACAACGGCCGCCACGCCCCCGGCGAGCACGTGCGCGTGTTCCCGCTGAGCAACTGGACCGAACTGGACATCTGGCGCTATATCGCCCGCGAACAGGTCCTGCTGGCACCGCTGTACTACGCGCACGAACGTGAGGTCTACTCGCGCGACGGCATGTGGATGACCACCGGCCCGTGGGGTGGTCCCCGTGACGGCGAGGTCGTCGAGAAGCGCGTGGTCCGCTACCGCACCGTCGGCGACGGATCGACCACCGGCGCGGTGCTCTCCGACGCCGCCGACAACGAGGCCGTGCTCGCCGAAGTCGCCGCCTCCCGACTCACCGAACGCGGCGCAACCCGCGGCGACGACCGTGTCTCCGAGGCCGCCATGGAAGACCGCAAGCGCGAAGGATATTTCTGAGATGAAGCACGCCCCCGACCTCCTGCGTATTGCGACGGCGGGCAGCGTCGACGACGGCAAGTCCACCCTCGTCGGCCGCCTGCTCTACGACACGAAATCGGTTCTCGCCGACCAGATCGACGCGGTCACCAAGGCTTCGGTCGACCGCGGCCTGGAGGGCCCCGACCTCTCGTTGCTCGTCGACGGGCTGCGCGCCGAACGTGAGCAGGGCATCACGATCGACGTCGCGTATCGCTACTTCGCCACGCCGGCACGCTCTTTCGTGCTCGCCGACACCCCCGGCCACGTTCAGTACACCCGCAACACGGTGTCCGGTGCGTCCACCGCCCAGTTGGTCATCCTCCTGGTCGACGCCCGCAACGGTGTCGTCGCCCAGACACGGCGCCACGCCGCGGTGATGGCCTTGCTGGGTGTCCCGCAGCTCGTTCTCGCGGTCAACAAGATCGACCTCGTCGACGATCCGGCCACCGCCTTCGCAGAGATCTCGGCCGAGTTCGCCGAGCTGACCCGGTCGCTGGGCTGGTCGGCCGAGCAGGTCACCGCCATCCCGGTCTCGGCGCTGCACGGCGACAATGTCGCCACCCGGTCTGAGGCCACCCCGTACTACGACGGCCCGGCATTGATCGAGCATCTCGAGACGGTGCCGAATGTCACCGACCCGCGTCCGGTGGGGCTGCGCTTCCCGGTGCAGTACGTGATCCGTCCACGCACACCGGAGTTCCCCGACTATCGCGGGTACGCCGGACAGATCGCTGCGGGCCGGGTCTCCGTGGGCGACGAGGTCGTGATCCTGCCCGCGGGCACCCGCAGCACCGTCCGGCAGATCGACACCGCCGACGGACAGCTCGCCACTGCGCACACCGGCCGCAGTGTCACGCTGCTGCTCGACGACGACGTCGACATCTCGCGCGGCGACCTCATCGCCGCCGTCGCCGACGCCCCGGAACCGTTGCAGCAGTTCAGCGCGACGGTCTGCTGGTTGGCGGAGAAGCCCCTGCGTCCCGGTGCCCGCCTGTTGCTCAAGCACGGCACCCGCACCACGCAGGCGATCGTCGGCGGCCTCGAGGTGCTCTTCGACGAGCAACATCTGTCGCTCATCGACGCGCCGGACACCGTGGAACTCAACCAGATCGGCCGTATCTCCATTCAGACCGCCGAGCCGATCGCCGCCGACGATTACCAGGTCAACCGCGAGTCGGGCAGCTTCCTGCTGATCGATCCGCAGGGTGGCAACACCCTCGGTGCCGGTCTGGTGGGCGATGCGCTCGCGCATCTGCACCTGTCGACGACGCCGGAACTCGTCTGACACAGGTTGATGCTCCCCACTCTCCTGCTCGTGGCGCACGGCAGCCGTGACCCCCGGTTCGCCGCGACCGCCGGACGCCTCCGCGACGCAGTCGGTGCCGCACTGCCGGGTGTGGACACCCGGTTGGCCTATCTCGACCTGAACGAGCCGTTGGTCGGTCACGCGCTCGACGAGATCGTCGGTGACTGCGTCGTGGTCCCCCTGCTGTTCGCGGCGGGCTATCACAGCAAGGTCGACCTGCCGGAGATCATCGCCGGGCATGCGGGTGGACATCGTGAAGTGACCCAGACCGATGTCATCGGCACCTTCCCCTTGGCAGCTGCGCTGGCCGAACGGATCGCCGAGGCCGGGGTCGCCGACCCGGCCGGAGATCGGGTCGGCGTGATCCTCACGGCGGTCGGGTCGTCGGATCGGGCTGCCGACTCACATGTCCGGCGACGGGCGATCGAGCTGTCGATGCTGATCAATCGCCCCGTCGAGGTGGTGTTCGCGACCAAGCTCGGTTCGCGTGAGCATCGTCTCCGCAACGCCATCCGGCGGCTACGCTCCGCGGGCGCCCAGCGCATCGTCGTCAGTCCGTACTTCCTGTCCGCGGGCCTGCTGACCGAACGTGTCGAGGCGGCTCTGGACTCGCATGCGGAGCCCGTCACGGTCGCGGGTCCGCTCGGCGCCCATCCCGATGTCGTCGAGGCGGTGTGCCACCAGTATTGGCTGGGCGCCACCAACGGCGCGGCAGCCGATCAGGAGTCGCTGGGCGCGGCGGCCTTCGTCACGCGCGCGTAGTAGTCGCAACCCACCTGCGTCTGCACGGGGCGGCCGCCCTGCTATCGGGTGAGCAGCCACGCGAGGATCACCAACACGATAAGCGCCACCAGGGCCCACGTCACGCGCGAACGGAACATCGACTACAGCCCCTTTCCGTCGTCGTCGGCGAATCGTCGGCGGTCGAACACCGCGGAGACGGTGTCGACCAGCACGTTGAGAAGAGCCGCCACGGCGACGGCGAGCGGGATCACGACCACGAGCGTGACCAGCAGTTGCGGAACGAAGGAGAGGCCGGTCAGCCACTCCTCCACACCGTCCCACCAGGAGAGCACCGACGTCACGTTCACCTCGTCTCGTTCGCGCACCGATCACGTCGCGTCCCGTGCGACGGCCGAGTGGCGTCTCCCGGGGCTGCTCGCAATGATATAGCCATGACTCCACCGGAAGACGCTGCCGTCACTGCACTGCCGATCGACTCCGCCGAGCACGACGCCTCGGTCGACAGCACGCATTCCGATGCCCCGGTCGACCCCGAGGCGAAAGCCTTCTCACCTGCGACACCGAGTCACAACACCTTTCCCCCGATCGGCGACTACGCGTTCCTCTCGGACACCGAGACGAACTGTCTGATCGCCCGCAACGGTTCGATCGAGTGGATGTGTGTGCCGCGACCCGATTCGCCGAGTGTGTTCGGCGCCATCCTCGACCGCAGCGCGGGCCATTTCCGGCTCGCGCCGTACGGGGTCAACGTGCCGGTGGACCGCCGGTACCTGCCGGGCAGCCTGATGGTCGAGACGACGTGGCAGACCGACACCGGATGGATCGTGGTCCGCGACGCTCTGGTGATGGGGCCGTGGCACGACAATGAACGTCGTTCCACGACGCATCGCCGCACCCCCACCGACTGGGACGCCGAGCACATCCTGCTGCGGACGGTCCGGTGTGTGTCGGGCACCGTGGAGCTGTCACTGAGCTGTGAGCCGGCATTCGACTATCACCGCGGCAACACGGTCTGGGAGTACTCGGGTCCCGCATACGGCGAGGCGATCGCGACGGGCACCGGAACCACGTCACCTGGTCCGACGCTCAAGCTGACGACGGATCTGCGGCTCGGCCTGGAGGGGCGCGAAGCCCGGGCGCGGACACGCCTGGTCGAGGGCGACAACCGCTTCGTGGCGCTGTCGTGGTCCCGTCAACCGGCGCCGCAGAACTTCGAAGAGGCCGCGCAGAAGATGTGGTCGACGTCGGAATGCTGGCGGCAGTGGATCAACGTCGGCACGTTCCCCGATCACCCGTGGCGGACCCACCTGCAGCGGTCGGCGCTCACGCTGAAGGGTCTCACCTACTCCCCGACCGGCGCGCTGCTCGCCGCGGCGACCACGTCCCTTCCGGAAACGCCTGGTGGCGAACGCAACTGGGATTATCGCTACGCGTGGGTACGCGATTCGACGTTCGCCCTGTGGGGGTTGTACACGCTGGGCCTCGACCGCGAGGCCGACGACTTCTTCTCCTTCATCGCCGACGTCTCCGGCGCGACGAACGGCGAACACCATCCGCTGCAGGTCATGTACGGGGTCGGTGGCGAACGCACCCTCGAAGAAGAAGAGCTGCGTCATCTCTCCGGGTACGACGGGGCACGCCCGGTGCGCATCGGCAACGGCGCGTACAACCAGGCGCAGCATGACATCTGGGGCACGATGCTCGACTCGGTGTACCTCAACACTAAGTCGACCGAGGCGGTGCCCGAGACCTTGTGGCCGGTGCTCAAGGCGCAGGTCGAGGAGGCGGTGAAGAACTGGCGTAAGCCTGATCGCGGCATCTGGGAGGTCCGTGGCGAACCGCAGCACTTCACGTCGTCGAAGGTGATGTGCTGGGTGGCGCTCGATCGCGGCGCGCGTCTCGCCGCGTTGCACGGCGAGAAGTCGTACGCGAAGACGTGGGCCGAGATCGCCAACGAGATCCGGGCGGACATCCTCGAGTACGGGGTCGACGAGCGCGGTGTCTTCACCCAGCGCTACGGCGACTCGGCGTTGGACGCCTCCGCGCTGCTCATCCCGCTGCTGCGTTTCCTACCGTCCGACGACTACCGCGTCCGTAACACCGTCCTCGCCATCGCGGACGAGTTGACCGAGAGCGGACTGGTTCTGCGGTATCGGGTGGAGGAGACCGACGACGGGCTGTCGGGCGAGGAGGGCACGTTCACGATCTGCTCGTTCTGGCTCGTGTCCGCACTGGTGGAGATCGGTGAGCTGCCGCGCGCAAAGGCGTTGTGCGAGCGGCTGTTGTCGTACTCCAGCCCCCTGAAGCTGTACGCGGAAGAGATCGACGCGAAAACCGGGCAGCACCTCGGGAACTTTCCGCAGGCCTTCACCCACCTGGCGCTGATCAATGCGGTCATGCATGTGATCCGGGCCGAGGAGGCGGCCAGCCACGGCACGTTCCAGCCGGCGCACCACTGAGCCGCTCTCCATCCGCTGATCGAGTAGCCGACGAGCAACTCCCACCCGCTGATCGAGTAGCCGACGAGCGACTCCCCAACCGCTGATCGAGTAGCTGACGAGCGGCAGCGAGGAAGCGTATCGAGATCCCGCACACCAGGTCTCGATACGCCACTCGCCTAGTGTCCTGCGCCATAAATTCGTTAAATAACTGTAACGGAGGGATGTTGCGCGGCAAACGGGCTGCTCGGGCGTGGGATCCTGGGGTATGGCAGGTGGGCGACCGAAGATCGAGTTGGTGTTGAC